>CP099827.1:0-200377 GCA_029851265.1 Candidatus Shikimatogenerans bostrichidophilus | reverse complement strand
ATGTCAAAAAAAAAAAAAAAAATTAATAAAATATCTATTAAGTTATTTACACCTGAAGAAATTTTAAATGAATCTTATGGAGAAGTACTAAATCCAGAAACAATAAATTATAGAACTCATAAACCAGAAAAAAATGGGTTATTTTGTGAAAGAATTTTTGGACCTATTAATGATTATGAATGTTCATGTGGAAAATATAAAAATATAAAATATAAAGGTATTTTTTGTGATAGATGTGGAATAGAAATAACAAGAAAAAAAGTTAGAAGAGAACGAATAGGTCATATTAAATTATCTGTACCTATTGTTCATATATGGTTTTTTAGATGTTTGCCTAATAAAATATCATATTTAATGGGAAAATCTTCTAAAGAAATAGAATCAATAATTTATTATGAAAAATATATTATATTACAAACTGGTAAATTAAAAAAATATAAAAATCAAAATGGTAAATATATAAAAAAATTAGATTTAATTAATGAAGAAGAATATAATAAAATATTAGAATTTATTCCAAAAAATAATAATTTATTAAAGGATGAAGATAAAAATAAATTTATAGTTAAAATTGGAGGATATGCTATATATCATTATTTAAAAAATCTTAATATAGAAAAATTATTTTTAAAATATAAAAATAAATTAAATCAAGAAAAATCTAAATATAGAAAAAAAGAAAATTTAAAAAAATTACAAATAATAAATTTATTTAGAATAGGATATAAGAAAAAAACACATCATAAATATATTGTATTAAAATTTTTACCTATTATACCACCTGATTTAAGGCCTTTAGTAACATTAGATAATGGTAAATATGCTAGTTCAGATTTAAATGATTTATATAGAAAAATTATTATTAGAAATAATAGATTAAAAAAATTAATAGAAATACAAGCTCCTGAGGTAATATTAAAAAATGAAAAACGTATGTTACAAGAATCTGTAGATTCATTATTTGATAATTCTAAAACTAAAAAAAATGTATATGTTAAATCTGAATCAAAAAGAATTTTAAAATCTCTTTCAGATATATTAAAAGGTAAACAAGGTAGATTTAGACAAAATTTATTAGGTAAAAGAGTAGATTATTCTGCTAGATCAGTAATAGTAGTAGAACCAAATTTAAAATTACATCAATGTGGTTTACCTATAGAAATTGCATTAGAATTATATAAACCTTTTATTATTAATAAATTAATTAATAGAGGAGTAGTAAAAAATATAAAATCAGCAAATAAAATAATTAATAATAAAAAAAAAATAGTTTCTGATATATTATATAACTTAGTAAAAGGACATCCAATATTACTTAATAGAGCACCAACATTACATAGATTTAGTATACAAGCATTTCAACCTATATTAATTAAAAGTAGAGCTATACAATTACATCCATTAGTATGTTCAGCATTTAACGCTGATTTTGATGGTGATCAAATGGCAGTTCATTTACCTTTATCTATAGAATCTATATTAGAAGCACAATTATTAATGTTATCACCACAAAATATATTAAATATTTCTAATGGACATCCTATTATAATACCATCTCAAGATATTATATTAGGTTTATATTATATGACTATGACTAAGTCTAAAAAGGATAAAAAAAAAATAAAAAATTTTTATTCTATAGAAGAAGTAATTATAGCTTATAATTTAAAAATAATTAAATTACATGATTATATAAAATTAAAAATAAAAAATAAAGATAATTATAAATTAATTAATACTACTGTAGGTAGAGCTATTTTTAATAATATTATACCTAATAAAAAAAAAATAGGTTATATTAACAAATTAATAAATAAAAATAATATAAAAAATATTATTATTAAAGTTTTATATAATACTAATATTCCTGAAACATCAAAATTTTTAGATAAATTAAAAAAAATAGGATTTTATAATTCTTTTAAAGGTGGATTATCATTTAATATTAAAGATATAATGACTCCAAAAGAAAAATATTTAATAATAAATAAAACAATTAAAAAAATTAATAAAATATTTAAGGTTTATAATATGGGTTTGATTACTAATAATGAAAGATATAATAAAATTATAAATGAATGGAGTAATGCAACATCTAAAATTAGTAATATTGTAATAAATAATATTAAAAATGATAAAAATGGTTTTAATAATGTTTATATGATGTTAGATTCAGGTGCAAGAAGTTCTAAAGAACAAATAAGACAATTATCTGGTATGAGAGGTTTAATGGCAAAACCACAAAAATATAGTGCTGAAATTATAGAAAATCCTATATTATCAAATTTTTTAGAAGGGTTATCGGTATTAGAATATTTTATTTCAACTCATGGTTCTAGAAAAGGATTAGCTGATACTGCTTTAAAAACAGCTGATGCAGGATATTTAACTAGAAGATTAGTAGATGTAGGTCAAGATGTAATTATAAAAGAAAAAGATTGTAAAACAATTAATGGAATTACTATATATAATAAACATTATAATTTATCTGATAGCGAAGTTTTAGGTAGAGTAGTTTTATTTGATGTATTAATAAATAATAAAATAATAATTAAAAAAGGAAATATTATAGATAAAAATTTAATAAAAAAAATAAATAAGAAAAAAATATATTCAATTAAAATACGTTCACCATTAACATGTGAAACTAAAAATGGTATATGTTCTAAATGTTATGGTATAAATTTATCAAAAAATCAACTTGTACAAATAGGAGAAGCAGTAGGAGTAATAGCTGCTCAATCTATAGGAGAACCAGGTACACAATTAACTTTAAGAACATTTCATGTTGGAGGGTCTGCTAGTGATATATCAGAAGAAACAGAAATTATATCTAAATATAATGGTAAAATTGTATTAAAATATTTAAAATATATTAAAAAAAAAAAAAAATATATAGTAGTTTCAAGATATACTGAAATTAAAATTATTGATGAAATTAATAATTCAACATTATTTAATAAAAATATACCTTATGGAAGTTTTTTATATTTTAAAAACAATGATATTGTAAAAATAGGTGATAAAATATATAAATGGGATCCATATAATGCTATATTAATATCAGAATATAGTGGTATAGTAAAATATAACAATATAAAAAAAAATATAACTTATAAATTATATATAGATGAAAATACAGGTTATAATGAAAAAATAATAATAGAAAGTAAAAATAAAAATATTATACCAAGTTTTATTATTATAAATAAAAAAGGTAAAAAAATAAAAAATTATAATTTACCTATAGGTTCATATTTAAATGTTAAAAATAATGACAAAATAAATAAAGGTAAAATATTAATTAAAATACCAAGAAAATATTCAAAATCTAAAGATATTACTGGAGGATTACCTAGATTATCAGAATTATTTGAAGTTAGAAAAACATATAATCCTGCTACAATTTCTGAAATAGATGGTATAGTAAGTTATGGTAAAGTTAAAAAAGGAAGTGTAGAAATATTTGTTAAATCCTCTAAATTTAATAAAAAAATTAAATATATTATTAAAACATCTAAACAAATTTTGGTACAAGAAAATGATTATATTAAACATGGTAGTAAATTATCAGATGGTATTTTTACCTTTAATGATATATTAAAGATAAAAGGAATAAAAAAAATACAAAAATATTTAATTAAAAAACTACAAGATGTATATAAATCACAAGGAGTACAAATTAATAATAAACATTTTGAAATTATTATTAATCAAATGATGAAAAAAGTTAAAATAATAGATAGTGGAGATACTAATTTTATAAAAGGTAGTATAATATATAAAGAAGATTTTTTAAATGAAAATAAAAAAATTAATAAAATGGTTATAATAGAAAAATGTATAGATTATAAAAAATTTTATAAAGGACAAATTATAAATAAAAAAGAATTAAAAATTGAAAATGAATATTTAAAGATGAAAAAAAAAAAAAAAATTATTAGTAGAAAAGCATTACCAGCAATAGCAAAACCAATATTACAAGGTATTACTAAATCTGCTTTACATAATAAATCATTTATATCTTCAGCATCTTTTCAAGAAACTACTAGAGTGTTAAGTGAATCAGCTATAAGTTATAAAACAGATTATTTACAAGGATTAAAAGAAAATGTTATAATTGGTAATAAAATACCTGCTGGTACTGGATTTAAAAGTTATGATAATTCTAAAATTAAAGTTAAATCTAAAAAAATATATACTTTAAATAAATAAAAAATGATAAAAATAACATATTATACACATTCTACAATTTTATTAGAAATAAATAATAAAAATATAATAGTTGATCCATTTTTTACAAATAATCCTATTATAAAATATAATTATTTAGAAAAAATAATAAAAAAAATTAATATAGATTATATATTTGTTACTCATGCTCATTATGATCATACTATTGATGTAGAAAAAATATATAAAAAATTTAATTCTATTATAATATCTAATTATGAAATATGTAGATATTTTTCAAAAAAGGGATGTAAAACTTTTAGTATTAATTTTGGATCTTTTATAAAGATTAATTCTTTATTTTATATTAAATATGTTTATGCATTACATTCAAGTAGTTTTAATGATGGAAGTTACGGAGGAAATCCTGGTGGTTTTATAATTAAATATAATAATAAAATTATATATATATCAGGAGATACATATGTTTTTAGAGATATGAAATATTTTTATAAAAATTTATTTATAAATTTATCTATATTGCCTATAGGTGGTAGATATACTATGGATGTTAAAGATGCATATTATGCCTCTTGTTTATTAAAATGTAATAATATATTAGGTGTACATTATAATACATTTCCAGAAATAAAAATTAATAAAAATAAAGCTATATCTTATTTTAAAAAAAGATCAAAAAAACTTTTTTTATTAAAAAAAGAAGATAAAATTTATATATAAAAAAAAGTGAAATCATTATTGGATAAAAATAATTTTTTATTTATAAAAACAATAATTAAAAATATAAATATTATAAATGGTATAAATATAAAAATTATAGATACAACAAAAAAAAAAAATAATTTATTTGATTTTTTTATAATATGTGAAGGTATATCTTATTTACATGTAAAATCAATATATAATAAAATTGAAATATCAATATATAAAAAATTTAATATTAAACCATATAATACAGAAGGTATACAAAATTATAAATGGATTTTAATAGATTATAATTTTGTTATTGTTAATATTTTTTTAAATAAAATAAGATATTACTATGAAATAGATAATTTTTGGAATAAATTTCCTATTCTATATTTAGATTTTTTTTTAAAAAATAAATATAATGAAAATAAAAAATAAATTAAAAATTTTATATGGTTTTATTTTTTTTATTTTATTTTTTTCATTTTTTATAATTAAATATATTATAAATTCTCCAAAATATATTAATTTAGATTATTTTTTTAAAAATTTATTATATAAAAATAAAGTTAAAAAAATAATTGTAAATAATAAAAGATATTTATATATACAATTATATAATAAATATTTAAAAAATAATTTTTTTAAAACACCAGAATCATTTCATTTTTTTTCTGATATAGGTGATTTACAATTATTTAAAAAAAAATTTAATTTTTTTCAACAAAAATATAATATAAAATCAAATTTATATTTTAATAATACTTCTTATTTAAATTTATATAAATTTTTATTTAATAATAGTTTTTTTATATTAATATTTATTATTATTTCTTTATTTATAATAATAATTAAAAAAGTATTTTCTAATATTTTTAATATAACTAAATCTAAAGATAAATTATTTAATAAAAACGAAAATATAAAAATTAAATTTAAAGATGTGGCTGGTTTATTAAGTGCTAAAGAAGAAATTAAAGAAGTAGTTGATTTTTTAAAAAACAAAAAAAAATATATTTATTTAGGTGGAAAAATACCAAAAGGTATATTATTAATAGGTCCACCTGGAACTGGTAAAACTCTTTTAGCTAAAGCTGTAGCTGGAGAAGCTAATGTACCTTTTTTTTATTTATCAGGATCAGATTTTATAGAAATGTTTGTTGGTGTAGGAGCATCTAGAGTAAGAAATTTATTTAATAAAGCAAAAAAAAAATCTCCTTCTATTATTTTTATAGATGAAATTGATGCAATAGGTAAATCTAGAAGTACAAAAAATTTTATTAATTATAATGATGAAAGAGAAAATACATTAAATAAATTATTAACAGAAATGGATGGTTTTAATACTAACACTAATGTAATAGTTATAGCAGCTACTAATAGAGCAGAAATTTTAGATAAGGCATTATTAAGACCAGGAAGATTTGATAGAAGAATAATTATAGAATTACCTAATAAAATAGAAAGAAAAGAAATATTTAAATTATATTTAAAAAAATTAGTTTTATCTAAAAGAATAGATATTAATAGTTTAGCACAACAAAGTTATGGATTAAGTGGAGCTGATATATCAAATATATGTAATGAAGCAGCGTTAATAGCAGCTAGAAAAAATAAAAAAAAAATATATAATAAAGATTTTATTGATTCTATGGATAGAATTTTTTTAGGATTAGAAATAAAAAATAAAATATTAAATAAAGAAGAAAAAAAAAGAATAGCTTACCATGAATCAGGTCATGCGTTAGTTAACTATATACTTAATAAAAATCAAAAATTAGTAAAAATTTCTATTATACCTAGAGGAAATTCATTAGGTTCAACATTATATTTACCTGATGAAAGACAAATGACTATTGAAAATCAAATTAAAAATGAAATATGTGTTTTATTAAGTGGTAGAGCATCAGAATATATAGTTTTTAAAAATATTTCTACTGGAGCTTTAAAAGATTTAGAAATAAGTACAAAAAAAGCATTTAATATGGTAATAAATTATGGATTTAGTTCATTAGGAAATATTTCTTATTATAATTTTGATATAGATAATTTTAAAAAACCATATAGTGAAAAAACAGCTTATAAAATAGATAAAGAAATTTTTAAAATTATAAAAAATGAATATAATAGAGCACAAAAAATATTATATAATAATATAAAAAAATTACATATAATATCTAAAAATTTATTAAAAAAAGAAGTTTTATTTAAAAAAGATATAGATAAAATAATGAAAATTTAATTTTTAAAAAAAAAAAAATGCATATTAAAAAAAAAATATTAAATATATTTGTAAATAAAAGACATAAAAATAAAAAAGAAAATACACCATGTATTATATATAATAAAAATTTTAATTTACCATGTAATATTACATTATTAGAAATTAATAAAATAATTAAAAATAAAGAATATATAATTAATCTAAATATAGATAAAAAAAAAAAGATAATTTGCTTAATTAAGGATATTCAATATAATGTATTTAGAAATAAAATAATACATATAGATTTTTATAAAATAGATAATAAAAATATACCATTTACATCTTATGTAAATGTTAAATTAAAGGGTAATTCTATAGGTATTTCAAAAGGAGCTATATGTAATATACCTTTAAAAAAAATTAAAATAAAAACTACATTAAATTATTATCCTAAAACAATTAATATAGATATATCTAATTTAGATATAGGAGATAAAATATATATAAAAGATATTTTACATTTACAAAAAAATATTAAAATTTTACATCCTTATAACCAAATTGTAGTATCAATAAAAATGAATAAAATAAATAAAAATATAAAAAAAGATAATACTTAATTTATTTTTTTAATTTTTTTATACTTTTTGTAATCGCTAACAGTTAAAATACTTCTTTTTTTTAATCTTCTTCTATATAATATTTTTTTACCATTTTTATTACTATTTTTTTTCATGAATCCAAATTTTCTTAATCTTTTAATTTTAGAAGGATTATAAGTTCTTTTCATATTTTTTTTTTAAAATAATATATATATAATAATATATATTTTTTAAAAAAAAATATGTATATGAAAAAAAAAATTTTAATTAATATATCAAAAATAAAAAAAGGTATATGTTTTGAAATGAATAATAAATTTTTTAAAATTATAGAATTTTTACATGTTAAACCAGGAAAAGGTAATGCTTTTGTAAGAACTAAAATTAAAAATTTACAAAATGGTAATATAATTAATAATAATTTTTCTTCAGGATCTAAAATTAATAAAATTGAAATAGAATCTAAACATTATACTTTTTTATATAAAAAAGATAATAATTTTTATTTTATAAATAAAAATGATTATAATCAAATTTATTTATCTATAAATTTTATAGGTAAAAATAACATTTTGTTTTTAAAAGAAAATGATAATGTAATTATAAATTTTATAAAAGATAAAAATTTTCCATTATCTTTAAAAATTAAAAAATATGTTTTTTTAAAAGTAAAAAAAACAAAAAAAGAAAAAAAAGGTAATTCTATAAATAAAAATTATAAAAAATCTATTTTAGAAACTGGTATTTCTATATATACTCCTTTATTTATTAAAAAAGGTGATTTAATTAAAGTAAATACCAAAAATAAACAATATATAGAAAGAGTAAGTTAAATTATATTATGAATAATTTAATAGGTGAAAATGCCCCATTATTTATAGCTAATGGAGTACAAAAAAATAAAATAATAAAAAATTTTACTTTAAAACAATTTATAAAAAAAAAATATATAATATTATTTTTTTATAATAAAATATTTACATCTTTATATAATAAAGAATTAAATACTATACAAAAAGAAATAGATGAATTTAATTCAAGAAATGTTAAAATTATTGCAATACTTACAAATAGTAAAAAATCAAATTTATCATTGTTAAAAAGTAAAAAAAAAAATTGTGATTGTATTAAATTTCCTATTTTATTAGATAAAAATAAAAAAATATCATATAAATATGGACTTTTAACATATATAAAAAAAAAAAGTAAATTAATATTTTATAGATGTTTATTTTTTATTGACAAATTAGGTATTATTAGATATCAATTAATTAATGATGTTCATATAGGAATTAATATATACGAAATTTTAAGAAGTATTGATTCATGGCAATATTTTGAAATTAATGGAGAATTATGTCCAGTAAATTATAAAAAAAAATAGAGACTAATAATCTCTATTTCTTTTCTTTTATTTTTATTTTTTTACTAAATAATTTTCTAATATAATATATTTTTGATTTTTTAACTTTTCCTTTTTTATTTATTATAATATTATTTATATATGGACTATATAAAAAAAAAGTTATTTCTACACCAATATTATTTATTATTTTTCTTATTATAAAAGTTTTATTTAATTTATTATTACCTCTTTTACTTATTACATAACCTGTAAAAACTTGATTTCTAATTATATTTTTTTTATTTTTAATACTAAAATTATTATAATAATATATTGTTATATTGTCACCTACATTAAAATTATAATTTATATTATTATTTTTTTTTATATATTTTTCTTCTAATATATTTATTATTTTTTT
Organism: Candidatus Shikimatogenerans bostrichidophilus; assembly: GCA_029851265.1. Taxonomy (GTDB): domain Bacteria; phylum Bacteroidota; class Bacteroidia; order Flavobacteriales; family Blattabacteriaceae; genus Shikimatogenerans; species Shikimatogenerans bostrichidophilus_B. The sequence continues at coordinate 190,919 of CP099827.1, read as the reverse complement.
TTCTTCCATTTTCATTAAATATTTTTTACCTTAGCTATATCAGCTATTTTATCTTTATTATTTAATTTAATTAATTTAACTCCTTGAGAATTTCTACATATTATTCTTATTGATGATATTGGTATTCTTATTATTACTCCAGATTTTTTTATTATCATTAAATCATTATTCTTTGATACTCCTTTTATTGATATAAGTTTACCTGTTTTTTTTGTAATATTTATAGTTTTTACTCCTATACCTCCTCTATTTGTTATTCTATAATATTTTAAATATGAACGTTTACCATATCCATTTTCTGAAACTACTAGTATATCTTTATTATTTTTGTTTTTAAGAGAAACCATACCAATTACTTTATCATTTTTTTTTTTTATAGTAATACCTTTAACTCCAATAGTATTTCTATCAGTTAATTTAATTTTATTTTCATGGAATCTTATAGATTTACCACTTTTTATAGCTATTAATATTTGACAATTACCATCAGTTAATTTAGCTTCTAATAAATAATCATTTTTTTTTATATTAATAGCATTAATCCCATTTTTTCTAGGTTTTGAATATTTATTTAAAACTGTTTTTTTAACTATACCATTTTTAGTTACCATAACTACATAATGATTATTATTATAATTTTTATCTTTTAAGTTTTTAATTAATATGTAAGCTTGAATCTTATCTTTTTTATTAATTTTTATTAAATTTTGTATAGCTCTACCTTTAAATAATTTATTACCCTGAGGAATATCAAAAATTCTTAACCAAAAACATCTACCATTTTTAGTAAAAAAAATCATATAATCATGATTATTAGCAGAAAAAATATGTTTTATAAAATCTTTATCATTAATAGTCATACCTTTATTACCTTTTCCTCCTCTATGTTGTGTTTTGTATTCAGATATTAAAGTCCTCTTTATATATCCATTATTAGATATAGTTAATAAAACTTTATCATTAACAATAAATTTTTCTTTTTTAAATTTTAAAAAATCATCTTCATAAAAATTAATTAATGTTTTTCTTTTATCACCATATATATTTTTTATATTATATAATTCATTTCGAATTATATTCATTCTCTCTTTTTTATAAGATATTATTTTTTCATTTATTTTAATTTTTTCTTCTAATTTATTATATTCTTTTAATATATTTTTAATTTCTTTATTTGTTAATTTATATAATTTTATATTTAAAATAAATTTAATTTGTTTTTTAGATAAATTAAATTTATTTTTAATTTTATTAAAAGAATCTATATAAGAATATGATTTTTTTATTAAAAAAAATAATTTTTCTATATTATCTGATATTTTTATAAAACCTTTTAAAAGATGTAATTTATCTTTAAAAAAAGATAAATAATATTTAGCTTTTCTAATAATTACATTATTTCTATGTTCTAAAAAATAAAAAATTAAATTTTTTAAATTTAATCTTTTTGGTTTTCCATTAACTAACGCTATATTATTAATATGATAAAATACCTGTAAATCTGTGTATTTTAATAATTTGTTTATTACCATATCAGTAATAACATTTTTTTTTAAAGATAGTAATATTCTTATACCATTTTTGTTTGATTCATCTTTAATATTTTGTATTTCATTTATTTTACCATTTTTAATTAAAAAAAATATTTTTTTTATTAAATTACTTTTTATTACTTGATAAGGTATTTCTTTTATTATTATATATTTTTTTTTTTTTGTTTCTTTAATTAAAAATTTAGAACGAATAATAATTTTACCTTTTCCTGTTTTAAAAGCATTTATAACACCATTATAAGAATAAATTATTCCACCAGTAGGAAAATCAGGAGCTTTTATATATTTAATTAATTCATCAGTTTTAATATTAGGATTATCTATATATTTACATATTGTATTAATAGTATCTTTAATATTATGAGGTGGCATATTAGTAGCCATACCAACTGCTATTCCAGACACACCATTAATTAATAAATTAGGTATTTTAGTAGGTAATATTTCTGGTTCTTTTAATGTATCATCAAAATTTAATTTCATATTAACTGTATTTTTATTAATATCTTCCAACATTTCTTCTGTAATTTTTTCTAATTTTATTTCAGTATATCTCATAGCCGCTGGAGGATCATCATCAATAGAACCAAAATTACCTTGACCACTAATTAATTTATATCTTAAATTCCATTGTTGAGTCATTCTAACAATACTATCGTATACTGATTTATCTCCATGAGGATGATATTTTCCTAAAACTTCTCCTACTATACGAGCAGATTTTTTATAATTTTTCTTATAAGTAATACCTAATTTATACATAGCATATAATATTCTTCTATGAACTGGTTTTAATCCATCTCTAACATCAGGTAAAGCTCTTGAAATTATTACAGACATAGCATAATCAATATAAGAAGATTTTATTTCATCATCTATATTAATATCTTTAATATTATTTTTTTTAATTTTCATTTTATTATTATTTATATAATTTATTCATTTTATCTATACTTATTAAAATTAATTTTTTTTTTACCTCTTTATTATATGTGCACTTACCTATTTTAGATAATAAAGAAAAATATATTTTTTTGTTATAATTCTTTTTATCATTTTCAATAAAATTAATTATTTTATTATAATATTTTTTTTTTATTTTTTTTATTTTATAAAATTTTAATATAACATTACATATTTCTTTATATTCTTTATTACTTAAATTATTAATTTTCTTAGAAATCCATGATTCACATATCATACCTAATGAAATAGCCTCTCCATGAGATATATATTTTTTTTTATATAAAAATAAACTTTCTATAGCATGACCTATTGTATGACCAAAATTTAATATCTTTCTTATACCAAAAATTTCTTCTGGATCTTGATCAACTATTTTTTTTTTTATTAATATTGCTTTATATATAATTTTAACCCAAAATATTTTTTTTTTAAAATTTATATTTTTTACAATATTCCAAAAATTTTTATTAAATATTAATCCATATTTTAATAATTCTCCTAAACCTGAAAATATTTCTTTTTTAGGTAAAGATTTTAAAAAAAATAAATCTATTAATGTAATAACAGGATTTTTAATAATACCTATTTCATTTTTAAAATTATTAAAATTTATAGCATTTTTACCTCCTATTGAAGCATCTATCATACCTAATAAAGTAGTAGGAATATTTATAAATTTTATACCTCTTTTAAATAAACAACCTATTAATCCACCTAGATCAGTAATAACTCCACCTCCTAAATTTATTAATAAACTATTTTTATCTATTTTATATTTAATAAATTTTTCCCAAATTTTTATACAAGTATATATATTTTTATGATTTTCTCCATTTTTAATTTCAATTATTTTAGATTTTTTTAAAATAGATAAATTATTTATAATATAATTTAAACAGAATTTTTTAGTATTATTATCTAATAATATTATTATATTATAAAAATTATTTTTTTTTAAAAAATTATATAAGTATTTAAAGTTATCATTTATAATAATATAATCATTTTTTTTTTTAATTTTAAACATTATTATTAATTATATATCATTATCATTATAATAAATAATATCACCATTTAATAATTCAAAAATTGAAATTAAACTAGGTTTAGGTAATTTTTCAAAAAATTTTGATATTTCTATTTGTTCTTTATTTTCAAAAAATTCATATAATTCTTCATTAGAAGAATAAAATTTTTTTAATTTTATATCTAATTCTAATTTAAGAAAATCATTAATTTGATTAGATCTTTTAGCTAAAATATTTATTATTTTATAAATATTAGTATTAGTAATTTTTTCTAAAGTTTTTATATTAAACACTAAAGTATTATTTTTACATTTTAATTTTAAATCTTCAATATTCATTTTTTAATTTATTTAAATAATTATTAATTAATAATTTTATTATATATATCTTTAATATTATTATAAAATATAATATTATCTATATTATTACATGGTAATTTCATATATATTTTACATATACCTATTATATTTAATAAAAATTTTACTCCTGATATAGGATTTATTTTTTTATATAAAATATTTATAAAATAAATTAAATTTAAATAATTTTTATCATATAAAAAAGATTTATTATTTTGTATATTTTTAATTATATAATTATTAATATAATCAAAAAAAAATAAAAATAATGGTGATATTATACCATCAATATTATATATATTTTTTAAAAGATATATATCATTATTTATAATAATTTTTATATTATTAATTAAATCATATTTATAAATTTCATAATTACATTGATCAATTAAACCAATAAAATTTTTGTTTGTTTCTTTTATTTTATTAAATATATTTTCATCTATATTTTTATTTTTAATAGAAATAAAAAAATATAAATATTTAAAATATTTAAAAATTTTATTATAATTATTAATTATATCTTTTTTATATATATTAGATATATTTGGATAATCTATAATTATATAATATATATTTTTATAAATCTTTTGATTAATAATATATATTACATCATTATAATTATATATATTATTAATTTTTAAAATTATATTAATATTTTTTTTATTATTATTTTGTATACAATTTATAATATCTATTTTTTCATTTGTAGAAAGTGAATAATATTCAGAATATTTACTAAATAAAATTATATTATTTATATGTTCTAAATTAGATATATAAAATATTAATTTTTCTAAAGAAAAAAAATCAATATTGTTTTTTTTATCAAATGGTGTAACTATAGGTATACTAATGTTTAATTTTTTCATATTTTTTATTTAATATAATTAAAAATTAAAAATATGAATTATAAAAAAATAAAAAAAATTATTAATAATTTAAAAATAGAAAAAATAATAGGTAATTTTATAAAAATTGAAAAATGTGGTAAAAATTATAGAGGTTTTAGTCCTTTTAATAAAGAAAAAATTCCATCTTTTATAATTTCACCTGATAAAAAAATATGGAAAGATTTTAGTTCTGGTAGGGGAGGTAATTTAATATCTTTTTTAATACAATATTTAAAAATAAATTATATAGATGCTGTTAATTATTTATTAAAAAAATATTATAAAAATTTTATTTTTTTTAATAATACTAAAACTATTTATATAAATAATATTTTAAAATTACAAGAATATGCTAAAGTTTTTTTTATTAATAAATTAAATGAAAAACAAAATATTAAAAATTATTTAATTAATAGAGGATTTAATAATTTAATTATTAAAAAATTTTCAATAGGGTTTGCTCCTCCATATAATTCTTTAATTAAATATTTTATAAATAAAAACATTAAAATAAATAAAAATAAAATAATAGATTATGGTTTATTTAGTTTTAAAAAAAAAAAAATATTAGATATCTTTCAAAATAGAATAATGTTTCCTATAAAAAATATATATGGTTATACTATTGGTTTTGGTGGTAGAAATATAAATAATAATTTAAAATATAATAAATATTTAAATTCACCTAACAATATAATATATAATAAAAGTAAAATTTTATATGGTATTTTTGAAGCTAAAAAATATATTCTTAAATATAATAGATGTTTTATTACTGAAGGATATACAGATGTAATTTCGTTATATCAAAATGGGTTAAAAAATGTTGTATCTTCGTCTGGTACATACATTAATACATATCAAATAAATATAATTAAAAAATATACTAAAAATATAATATTATTATATGATGGAGATGAGGCAGGAATTAAAGCATCAATTAAAAGTATTGATATTTTTTTACAAAATAATATAAATATAAAATTTTTTATATTTCCTTATAATTATGATCCAAATTCTTTTTTATTTAAAAAAAAAAAAATAAATAAAAACAAAATACAACAATATTTTAAAAAAAAAAGTTTAAATTTTTTAGAATTTAAAATGAAAATATTTAATAAATACTTTAATGATCCATTTCAAAAATATATACTTATAAAAAGTATTATAAAAAATATATATAATATATCAAATAACATTATTAAATACATATACTTACAGGAAGTAGAAAAAATATTTAATATTAAAAAAGAAATAATATATAAAGAAATTAATAAGTTTTATATAAAAAATAATAAACCAAAATATTTAATTTTTAAAGATAAAAAAAAATATATATATTATAACCCAATATTAAAAATTGAAAATATATTTATTAAAAAAATTTTAAATTATAAAAAATATATTAATAAATATTTAATAATAAATTATAAAAAAAAAAAAATAATAATTAATATAAATAAAATATTAAAAAATATTATTAAAGAAATTAAAAAAAATAAAATTATATTTAATAATAAAGAAAATTATATAATAATTAAAAATATTAATAAAAGTTTAAAAAAAAAAAAAACTTTAATTAGAAAAGAAATAAAAAAAAAATATGATAAAAAAATATCAAATAAAATAATTTATAATTTTTTTAAAGAAATTATTTTAAAATATAAATATTATTTAATTTTAAAAAAAATTAATCTATATATAGATAATATTAAAAATAATAAAAATAATAATAATTTATTACAAAAAATTTTTTTTTTAACTAAACAAAAAAATAAAATTGAACAAAAATTATATTTTTTATAAATTTATTTATTTATAATAAATTTTAAAATATCACCATCTTTAACTATATATTTTTTACCTTTAATTAAAACTTTTTTTTTATTAAATTTTTTATATTTAATTATATTATCATAATTAATTACTTCTACTTTTATAAATTTTTTAGAAAAAGTAGAATGTATTTTTTTAGAGGCTTTATATGCATAAGTTTTTTTTTTTATTTTCCATGAATAAATTATTTTTTTTTTATTATCAATAGTGAAAAAAGTATTTAATTTTAATTTTAAAAAGATTTTTTTTATTATTTTGTTAATTTTTTTTTTTTTACCCAAATTATTATTATTATTTATAATTTCTTTTTTAATATTTAAAAAATAAATAATTTCTTTTTTTTTTATAAAATATTCTTTTATAAATAATAATTCATCTTTACTACAATATTTATCTATATTACATATATATATATAAGGTTTTAAAATTAAAAAATTAAATTTTTTAATAATTTTTTTTTTTTCATTACAAATATTTTTTATATCAAAAAAATTTTTTTTTTTAAAATAATATAATATTTTATTTAAAATATTTTTATATTTATAATTTTTATTTTTTATAATATATCTATTAAGTATAGTAATATCTTTCATTATTAATTCATTAAATAATATTTTTCTTTCATATATAGGATCTATTATATTATTATTAATATTTATTATTTTTTTATTATAAAATAATCTTAATATATTAATTACTACTTTAGTATTTCTTATATATGATAAAAAAATATTACCTAATCCTTTCCCCTTATAAGAGTTTTGTATTAACCCAGCTATATCTATTAATTTAATATTATTACATTTATATTTTAAAAAATTTAATATTTTACATAAATTAATTAATCTTTTATCATAAACATTAATTATTGATTTATTAGGATTAATAGTTGAAAATGGATAATTTTTAATCAAATTATTATTATTTATATTTGATAATAAACTAAAAAAAGAAGATTTACCTACATTAGGCAATCCTATAATACCACATTCCATATATTTATTTTTTTAAAATTTTATTTTTTTTTTTAAAATAACCAATTAAATTATTAATAGAACTAAAAGTTTTTTCTTTTTTAGTATATAAATTTTTAATTTTTATAATTTTATTTTTTATCTCTTTTTTTCCTAAAATAATTATAAAATTAAATTTTTTTTTTATAGCATATTTAATTTGTTTTTTAATTTTTGCATTATATGGAAAAATTTCAGTTATTAAATTATTATTTCTTAAAATATTTAAATATTTATAAATAATATTAATTATACCAAAATTAATAAAAATTACTTTAATATTTTTTATATTATATATTTTTGTTTTTAAAATATTATATATTCTATATAATCCAAAAGATAATCCTATACAATATATTTTTTTTTTATTAATTTTAATGATATTATCATATCTACCTCCACCTACTAAAGATAAACATTTATTTTTATTTTTTTTTTTGTATAATGATACTACTTCAAAAATTGTTTTATTATAATAATTTAATCCTCTAGATAAATAAATTTTAAATTTTATTTTTATAATTTTTAAATTTAAATATTTTAAATAATCAAAAATTTTAATTAAATTATCAATACCTTTATTACCATAAATACAATTGTTTTTTTTAAATATTTTTTTTAAATATAAAATAAAATTAATATTATCTAATTTTTTATTAAAAATATTAAATATTTTTTTTATAATTATTTTATCAATATATTTATTTAATTTATATATAACCTTTTTTTTACCTATTTTATCTATTTTATCTATATTAGATATAAAAAATATCCATTTTTTTTTAGGTATATTAAATAATTCACATAATCCATATAATATATATTTATGATTTATAAAAAAAATAACTTTTAAATTTAATTCATAAAAAATATTATCACATAATGATATTAATTCTAATTCTTCAATAATACTATATTTAAATGATATAATATCTACATCACATTGATAAAATTCTCTATATCTATTATATTGAGTATTTTCTCCTCTCCATACTTTTTGTATTTGATATCTTTTAAATGGAAAAATAATATTATTTTTATTAGTTAATAAAAATCTTAATAATGGTATTGTTAAATCAAAAATTAAAAATTTATTATTTTTATTTTTACTTTGGTTATTATTTACATAATATATTAATTTTTTTGTATTATTTAAAGGATTTTTAATTTTATTTATTATTTTATAATTTTCTATAGATGGTGTTTTTAAAGGAATAAAACCATAAATTTTAAAAAATTTTTTTATTTTTTTTATCAAAAATTTAATTTTATCATAATCTAAATCAAAAAAATCAATAGTACCTTTTATATTTTTAAAAATTTTCATATTTTATTTTTTTTTACATAAAATTAATTTTATTATATTATTTTTTAATTAATTAATAAAATAATATGAAATTAATAACTATAATAAAAGAAGGAGAAAGTATTGATAAAGCATTAAAAATATATAAAAAAAAAATAAATAAATTAAATGTAATAAAATATTATAGAGAAAAATTACAATATATTAAACCATCTAAAAAAAAAAGAATACAAAAATTAAGAAAAAAATTTTTAATAAAAAAATCACTAAATATAAATTAAATTTATGAAAATTTTAAAAGAAAAAAAAATATATAAAAAATTAAAAAATAGTAAATTTTCTATTATAGATTTTTGGGCTGTTTGGTGTACACCATGTTTGTATATGAATCCAATAATTGAAAAAATATATAAAAAATATAAAAATAAAATTTTTATTTATAAAATAAATATAGATGAAAATAAAATTTTAACTGAAAAATATAATATTAAAAGTATACCTACATTAATTTATTTTAAATATGGAAATGAAATAGAAAGACAAATAGGTATTGTATCTAAATATAATTTAATTGAAAAATGTAAAAATTTTATAAAAATTTAATTTTTTAATAATTTATTAATTTTATTATTTACTTTTTTAGATAAAATATCATCTATTAATATTTTACCTGTATAATCATCATATAATATTTTTTCTCTTAAACATAATTTAAAATATTTTTGTTTAGGAATAATTAAATAAGTTATATTAACAGACATTTTTTTATATATTGAAACTATACCTATATTATCTTTAGATTTTTTTTTTATTAATTTATATAATTTATATATTTTTAAACTATTAGCTTTTTTTTTTTTAAAAAATAAAATTTTATTTATTTTTTTTATTTTTATTTTATTTTTTTTTATTACTTTTAATTGTCTTTTTTTTAAAAAATTTAAAAATTTTTTTTTATCTAATATTTTTTTATTAATTAATTTTAATTTTTCTTTTTTATTATTATTAATATAATTTTTAATTTTTTTTTTAAATAACTTTATTTCTAATTTTTTATATTCTATTTCTTTTTTAATTAAATTATATTCAATATCTTTTTTAATTTTTATTATTTGTTTTTTATATTTTTTTATAATTTCTTTAGAATTATTTATATTTTCATATAATATTAATATTTTTTTTTTATTATTTTTTAATACTTTTTTATATAGTTTTTTTTTTATAATAAGATTATTAATTTTTATTTTACATTTTTTTTCTATTCCAGGTATTAAAATTATTTTTTTTTTTATTTTTTTAAGTTTATTTTCTAATATATTAATACTATATATTATTTTTAATTGTTTTTTTACTGTATAATTTTTATATTTCATTATTTATTATAATAAATAAATAAAAAAAGAATAACGGTTTGAACGGGATTTGAACCCGTAACCTCATGCGTGACAGGCATGTATTCTAACCAATTTGAACTATCAAACCAATGTTATTAAGATAATATAAAAAAAAAATTATTAATTTAATATTTTTTTTTGTTTTTTTTTTATATACAATGAATAAATTAATAAATAATTTATATAATTTACAATATTTTTTATTTTTTTTTTCATATTTAAAAAAAATAAAAAATTTTTATATAAATAATAATTTTAATATTTATAATAAATATTATTTAATATTTTATAAAAAAAAAATATATTTTTTAATAAAAGAAAAAAATTTTTATATTTTTACTTATTTATATATAATATATTTACTAATATATTTAAATTTTTTATAAAAAAAATAATTTTTTAATTTTTAAAAAAAAAAATAAAAATATATTATATAAAATACCTATATATAAATATAAAAAAAAAATAAAAATTAATTTTTTTTCAATAAAAAATAAAATTAATTTTTGTTTAAGTAAAAAAAAATTTTTAAATTTAATAAACATTTTATTTTTAAATTTAAAATATAAAATAATATATAAGAAAAATATATATATATATATACAAATATTTAAAAAAAATATTATTTTTTTTTCTACTGATTATAAAATTTTTTTAATTAAAAAAAAAATTAAAAATGTTTTACTTAATAATTTTAAAAAAAAAAAAAAATATATAATATCTAAAAAATCTTTATATATATTTAAAAAAATTATTGAAAAAATTAAAAAAAAAATTATTATTAAAATAATATTTAAAAAAAAAAATATTTATTTTAAAATTAAAAAAAATATTTTTTTTTTAAAACTTAAAAAAGTAAATAATATAAATTTAAATAATTTATTAATTATAGATACTATTTGTTTTTTTTCTATTAATAGAATTTTATTATTAAAAAGTTTAATTAGATTATATAAAATATTAAAATATAATAATTTATTAAATTATATATGTATATTAATAAAAAATAAATATATGAATATATATATAAATAAAAAAATATATAATTTTTCTTTAAAAGAAAAATTAAAATTAAATTATTTAAATGGTAAAAATATTAAATTTAAAATTAATTTATTTATATTTTTAAAAACTATTTTTTATATTAATTCATATAATATAATAATAAAAATTAATAAAAATAGTAAAAAAATTTTAATAAAAGAAGATAATAATAATAATATCTATGTTGTTATTATGAATATAATATAATAATTATATTTAAATGAAATTTTTATTTAGTTGGTTAAAAGAATTTATTTATTTTAATATTAAAAAGGTTAATATATATGAAATATTTACTAATATAGGTTTAGAGGTTTTATATATAAAAAAAATTTATCCTATAAAATATAAATATCAAAAAAATATAATATTTGGAAAAATTTTATTTATAGAAAAAAAAAATAAAAAATTTAAAATTAAAGTAGAAACAAAAAAAAAAAAAAAAATTTATATATTTCATAAAGTCTATATTTTAAAAAACACAAAAGTATTAATTGAATATAATAAAAAAAAAAAAACATATATTATAGTTTGTACTGATTATGAGTATGATTATATAATTTCTACTTCTATTACTCATAATATTAGTTATTTATCTTATTATATTAATTTATCTAATGAAATACATTCATATTTAAAATATAAAAATATAAAATCTAAAATTATTAATTTTAATATAATTAATAATAAAAAAAAAATAAATAAAAATAAAATAATTATTAAAAGTAATAATATATTATATTATTATTCTTTAATTATAAAAAATATTAAAATTGAAAAATCTAACTTTTATATTCAAAAAAAAATTGTATTATCTAATATTAAACCTATAAATAATATTATAGATATAAAAAATATAATTATTAAAGAAACAGGTATACCAATAGAAATAATGGATTTAGACAAAATTATTAATAAAAAAATTATTATTAAAGATAATTATAAAAATATAAATTTTTATACATATAAAAAAAAAAAAATTAATATAAAATCATATAATAAAGATATTATTATATATGATGATAATAATAATCCTATTTATATATCAGGTATTATTAATAGTAATAAAACAAAAATAACTAAATTAACTAAAAATATATTATTATCATTAGCAATATATAAAAAAAGTAATATTAGAAAAACTGTTTTTAAATATAAATTAAATACTATATTATCTAATATTTATAAAAATAAGATTAATTTATACAAAATAAATATTACTATATATAAAATATATTTTTATTTTAATAATTTTAAAATTCAAGAATTATATTATTTAAATAATATTAAAATAAAAAAAAAAACTATAGATATTCATTATAATTATATAAATAATTCTATAGGTATAAAAATACCTAAAAAAAAAATATTAAAAATTTTATATTGTTTAAAATATAAAATTATTAAATATAATAATTATTTTATTAGTATAGAAATTAATAATATACAAAATATAAAATCTAAAATAGATATAATTAATGATATTATTAGATTTTATGGTATAAACAATATTAATAATAATAATAATAAAATTATTAAAATATCTTCATTTTTAATTAAAAAAAAAATATATTTTTTAGAAAAAATTGAAAATATAATTATTGATATATTAATTAATTATGGATTTTATGAAGTTATTAATACTCCTTTTATTATTAATAATAATTATAAAAAACAAATAATAAATGATAAAAAAAATATATCTATAAATATTAAAAAAGAAAAATTAAAAGAACAGTATTATTTATTAAAAAAAAAATTATATTATAACATGATTAATAATATATTATATAATATAAATAGAAAAAATAATAATATTAAAATTTTTGAAAGAGGTAATTGTTTTTATAAAACCAAAAACAATAAAATTAAAGAAAAAAAACATATTGAATTATTAATAACAAAAAAAAAAATTAAAAATGAAATAAATTATTTATATAATTTATATAATATATTAGATATAATAATTGAAAAAATAGGAATTTTTAAATATTCTAAAAATATATATTTTAATAAAAAAAATTTTGATATTGAAATAGTATTAAAATATAAAAAAAAAAAAATAATTACTTTTGGTAAAATTAAAAAAAATATGTTAAAAAATTTATTTGATATAAATCAAAATGTATTTTATTCAATTTTTTATATAAAAAATATATTTAAAAGTATAGAAAATAAAAAAAAAAAATATAAAAAATATCATAAAAATCAATTATTAAAAAAAGATTTATCTTTTATAATTGATAAAAAAATTTATTTTGATAGTTTTTATTTATTATCAAAAAAAATATTAAAAAAAAAATTAGTTAATTTATATTTATTTGATATATATACTAAAAATTTACCTAAAAATAAAAAATCTTATTCAATACGTTTTATATTAAAAAATAAATATGGTATTAAAAAAATATATATAAATAAAATATTAAATAATTTGATATATGTATTTAAAAAAAAATTAAAAGCTGAATTAAAAAAAAAATAATAAAAATTTAATAAAATTAATTATTTTATGTATATTATTATTGAATTTTAAAAAAAAATATTATTATTAACTTAAATATTAAAAAAAATCCTCCTAATTCAATAGAAATAGAGGAAGCTGTTTTAGGATCTATAATTATTAATAAAAGAAGTTTAGAAAAAGTTATAGATATTTTAAATCCAGAAATATTTTATAAAAATGAAAATAAATTAATATTTAAATATATACAAAAATTATTTTATGAATATAAAAAAATTGATTTATTAACTTTATTATCAGAATTAAAAAAAAATGATATATTAAAATTAATTGGTGGAGAACATTATATATCTTATATAATACATAAGTTTACTTCATTTTATAATATAGAAGAATATGTAAAAATATTAATAAAAAAATTTATTTTAAGAAAAATAATAGATTTATCTATTAATATAATTAATAAATCATATGAAGAAAAAATAGATGCTTTTGAATTATTAAATGAAATACAAATAAATATTAATAATATTTCAATTGAATATATTAAAACAAATATAAAATCAATTAAATATTTAATTCCTAAAACTATTAATAAAATAAAAGAAAATTTATTAAATAAAAATTTATTCTATATTAAATCTGGATTTAAAGATTTAGATAATATAATTTTAGGATTACAAAAATCAGATTTAATAATAATAGCATCAAGACCAGGTATGGGTAAAACTTCTTTTGCTTTATCTTTAGCTATTAATATAATTAAAAAAAAAATACCTATAGGTTATTTTTCATTAGAAATGTCTTATATACAAATAATTTCAAGATTAATAACTTTTGAAACTAATATATCATATGAAAAATTTAAAACATCAAATTTAACTAAACAAGAATTTAATATTTTTAAAAAAAAAATTAAATATATTAAAAAATATCCTTTATTTATAGACGATTCACCTTATTTATCAATAGTAGACTTGAAAAATAAATGTAGAAAATTAGTATATAAATATAATGTTAAAATTATTATTATTGATTATTTACAATTAATTAATGTGTCAAATTCAAATTTTAAAAATTATAACAGAGAACAAGAAATATCAACAATATCTAGAAATATTAAATATATAGCTAAAGAATTTAAAATACCTATTATAGCTATTTCACAATTATCAAGAGCAGTAGAATTTAGAGGAGGAAATAAAAGACCTTTATTATCAGATTTAAGAGAATCAGGAGCTATTGAACAAGACGCAGATATAGTATTATTATTGTATAGACCAGAATATTATGGATTTAAATATTGGGACGATAATTATTCATTATGTTCAGGAGAAGCAGAAATAATTATAGCAAAACATAGAAATGGTAGATTAGGTAATATTAAATTAAAATTTATAAAAAAAAAAGCTATATTTAAAAATTTTAATTAAAAAAAAAAATTATATATTTTATATATATTTTTTTTTTATTTTATAAATTATTTCTTTTTTTGTAAAAGGTATACCTTTAATTTTTTTTATAAAAAATATTTTTTTATTATTTAATTTATTACAATAACTTTTTATTATATAAAAAAGTTGTTTATTATTTAATTCAAAAATTATTAAAAATTTAAAATTTTTACTAATTTTATCAATTATTTTATATGGGAATGGATATATACATTCTAAATGTATAAAACCTATTTTATATTTTTTTTTTAATAAAAATTTAATAGATTCTTTAATTATTTCATAAGTTGACCCCCAACTAATAATTAAAATTTTACCATTTTTTTTTCCATTAAAAATATAAAATTTTTTAAAATATTTACTTATTGAATTTATTTTTTTTTGTCTTATATTTACCATTTTTTCATGATACATATTATTGTTATCATTTAAAAAATTTTTTTCTAAACCACCAATACAGTAATTTTTATATATATTTTTTTTTTTACCTGGATAATTCCATTCTTTAGTATAATTTTTGTTTCTTTTAAAAAAATTATTTTTTATATTTTTTTTTATAATATTTAATTTTTTATATTTTTTATATTCTGAAATTTTCCATAAACATAAATTATTAGATATTAAAATATCACTAAGTATTATTACAGGGGTCATAAATTCTATAGATATTTTTAAAGCATATAATAATATTCTAAAACAATTTTTAATTGAACTAATAGCCAATACTGGTATAGGTGCTTCTCCATGTCTACCATATATTGCTTGCATTAAATCTGATTGTTCTAATTTTGTAGGTAAACCAGTAGATGGCCCTCCCCTTTGTACATTAATTACTATTAAAGGTAATTCTAACATAAATGCTAATCCTAAAGATTCTTGTATTAAAGACATACCAGGTCCAGAAGTAGCAGTAATACCTATTTTACCAGAAAAAGAAGCTCCTATAGACGAACAAATAGAAGATATTTCATCTTCAGCTTCTAAAATTTTTATATTACAAATTTTTTTATATTTATATAAATATTTATGAATAGTAGTAGCAGGAGTTATTGGATAACTAGCATAAAATATATTAACATTATATTTAATTGCAGCACTTATAATACCTAAAACAATACCATAATTACCATTAATTAATTTATATTTATTTTTATTATTATTTACATTTATATATAATTTATTATTTTTAATTTTTTTTTTACCTATTTTTATTCCTAATTTTAAAATTAAATAATTAATTAATAATATATTTTTAATTTTAACCTTTTTTTTAAAATATTCTAATGAATATTTTTTAGATATATTTAAAATATATAATAATAAACCTAATAAAAAAGAATTTTTTAAAAATTTAATATAAGATAATTTAATTTTATATTTAATCAATAAATTATAATTTATATAATTTGAACTATTAAATATAAATTTTTTTTTTGTTTTTAATTTTAAAAATAATTTTTTATCATTTTTTAATAAATTTAAATTATTTTGATTAAAATCAATAATAAAAAAACAATTATTTTCAATATTATTAATATTTTTTTTTAATGATAAATAATTAGTAACAATAATAATGTTTGTTTTTTTTTCATAACTAATTATATTTTTATTTGAAAATCTTATTATAAAATTTGATATATCTGAAATTTGTTTTGTAGGTGAAAATATTTCTGATGGTATTTCATTTAAAGTTTTTATAAAAAATTTTTTTTTATATAAAATATAACAAAAATGATGTCCCATAAATTGTATACCTTCACCAGATAACCCAGAAAAAATAACACATAAATCTAAATTATAATTTTTTTTTTTCATTTTTAAAAATATTATTTAATATATTTTTAATTATTGTTTTTATAAATTTATTTTTTTTAATTTTATTATTAATTAATAAATTTATATTTTTATAAAAAGGTATACTACCTAAAAAATTTATTTTTTCTTTTTTAGAAAAATTTTTAATATAATTTTTTTTACCAAAAATATAATATTTTTTTTTTTTTTTTTCACAGATAAAAAATGACATATTTTCTATAATACCAATAATAGGTATATTAATATATTTATTTAAAACCATATTTATAGATTTTTTAACATCAATAATAGATATTTTTTTAGGTATACTAATAAAAATAGCACCATGTATTTTTATATCTCTTAAAATAGATATATGTATATCACTAGTACCAGGTGGTAAATCAATTATTAAATAATCTAATTTACCCCAATATGTATTATAAATTATTGTATTTATTAATTTTGAGGCCATAGGACCTCTTAAAATTACATTATTTTTAATTAATAATCCTAATGATATAATTTTTATATTATTTATATTTATTGGTATAAACATATTTTTTTTATTATAATTTATATTTTTATTATTAATTTTAAATAAAGTTGGTATTGAAGGTCCAAAAATATCAGCATCTAATATTCCTACTTTATATTTCTTACTAAGAAAAATAGATAAAATAGAACAAACTGTAGATTTTCCTACTCCTCCCTTACCAGAAATAATAATTAAAATTTTTTTTATTCCTGGTATATTATATTTTTCTTTTAAAAAATAAGTTTTTTTTTTAATTTCAAAATTAATTTGTATTTTAAACTTATCTTTAAAAAAAGATAATATAATATTTTTAATTTCATTAGATATATTTTCTCTAATATTAATTGAATTATTATATAATTGTATATAAATAATAATTACATTATTTTTATAAAATAAATTATTAATATTATTAGTTAATCTATTATTAAAATTATCAGGAGAAGATATAAATTTTAATAATTTATATATTTTTTTTTTCATATATATAATATTAAAATTTATTAGTTAATTAATAATTAAATAAGTTTTTTAGTAAAAAAAATTTAAAATTAAAATTAAAAATATAAATAATAAAATAATAGATTTATATATAAACGATAAACAAATTATTGACATTATTTGAATAATAAATGATAATAAATTATATGTTACATATATATTTATTATATTATTAATAATTCTTAATATAAATATATTTAAATTTTTTTTTAAAATTTTAATAAAAATAAATAAAAATAAAAAATTTATTAATTTTTTAATTATATTAATAAATATATATTTTGGTTTATATAATAATAAAATATCATTATTAGTATTAAATATATTTGTTTTTATATCTAAAAATATATTTATAAAAAAATAAAAAAATAAAAATAAAAAAATTTTATAAATTAAGTTCATGTTTTTAAAAATTAAATTATTTATTATATAAAATAATAATTTTTTTTTATAAAAAAATGTTTTTTATTTTATTTATTTTATTTTTAAAAAAATTTTTATTTAACAAAAATAAAATTTTATTTATTTTGTTTATTTTAATTTTTTTTCTATAATTAATTAATTTAATTTTAACATTATTATTTATAATAAATAATTTTTTAGATAAAAAAGCTAAATATTTATAATGTAATATTTTTTTTTTAATTTTTTTATCTATTTTTTTTATATTTAAATAAATTTTTTCAATATTTTTATATTTTTTTAATAATTTATTAGCTGTTTTAATACCTATATAAGGAATACCAGGTATATTATCTGTATTATCTCCTGTCATACTAAAAACATCTATTAATTGTTTTATGAATACAATATTATATTTATTTAATACAAATTTTTTATCAATACATAAATTTTTTTTTAAAATAAATGTTTTATTAGATATAAATTGATAAAAATCTTTATCTTCCGTAAAAATATAATTTATATAACCATTTTTTTCATTTTTTTTTATTAAAGTACCTATTATATCATCAGCTTCAAAAGTTTTAGAAGTAATAATAGGAATATTTAATAATTTTAAATATTTTTTTATATATGGTATAGATTCACTTATTTTTATTGAACTTTTTTTTCTTTTTATTTTATAATTTTTAAATATTTTTTTTTTATAATTATTTTTAATTTTACAATCAAATACAACAACTATATATGTAGGTTTTTCTTTTATTAAAATATTAATTATTAAATTTAAAAACCCTAATAATATATAATTACCATAAAAAGTTTTTTTAAGAGAAAAATAATATTTATATATATATATAAAAGCATCAATTAAAAAAAACCTTTTATCATTAATTAATTTTTTTTTATCCATTTTAAAATTATATAAAACCTCGTAGCTCAATTGGATAGAGCATCTGACTACGGATCAGAAGGTTAAGGGTTCAAATCCTTTCGAGGTTATTTATAAAATTATAAATTAAAAAAGCTGTTAAATTAAATAAACAGCTTTTTTAAAAAATAAAAATTATTTTTTTACCTCTTCATAATCTACATCTTGTGTATCTTTGTTCTCATCATTAACTTTATCATTATTATTTTGATTATTATTTATGTCACTTTTATTTTGATATATTTCTCTAGATATTATATTCCATAAATCATTTAATTTTTTAGTATAAATATCTATATCATTAAAATTTTTAGTTAAATGAGCAGATTTTAATTTATTTAAAATTTCTTCTATATTTTTTAAATTTTCATTTGAAATTTTTTCTTTATTTTCTTGTATTTGTTTTTCTGTTTGAAAAATTAAAGAATCTGTAATATTTAATTTTTCTATTTCTTCTTTTTTTTTTTTATCTATTTCAGCATTTTTTTCTGCTTCTTTTTTCATTATTTCTATATCTTCTTTACTTAAACCTGATGAAGCCTGTATTTTAATAGATTGTTTTTTACCAGTTCCTTTATCCATAGCTGATACATTTAATATACCATTAGAATCTATATCAAAAATTACTTCTATTTGAGGTATCCCTCTTGGAGCTAAAGGTATATTTATTAAATCAAATCTTCCAATTTCTTTATTATCATTAAAAATTGGTCTTTCCCCCTGACCTACTCTTATTGTTACTGTAGATTGATTATCAGTAGCAGTAGAAAAAATTTCAGATTTTTTAGTAGGAATAGTAGTATTTGATTCAATTAATTTAGTAAATACTCCTCCTAATGTTTCTATACCTAAAGATAAAGGTGTTACATCTAATAATAAAACATCTTTAACATCACCAGATAATACCCCACCTTGTATAGCTGCACCTATAGCTACAACTTCATCTGGATTAACTCCTTTTGAAGGTTTTTTATTAAATAATTTTTCTACTTCTTCTTGTATTTTAGGTATTCTAGTAGATCCACCTACTAATATAATTTCATTTATATCATTAACATTTAATTTAGCATCTTTTAATGCTTTTTTACAAGGATTAATAGTTTTTTTAATTAAATTATATGATAATTTTTCAAACATTGATCTAGTTAATGTTTGAACTAAATGTTTAGGTCCTGATGAAGTTGCTGTTATATATGGTAAATTAATTTCTGTTTGTAAACTAGAAGATAATTCAATTTTAGCTTTTTCAGCTGCTTCTTTTAATCTTTGATGTGCTATAGCATCATTTTTTAAATTTATTTTTTCTTTATTATAAAAATCATCATTTAACCAGTTAATAAGAATTTGATCAAAATCATCACCACCTAAATGTGTATCACCATTTGTAGATAAAACCTCAAAAACTCCATCACCTAATTCTAATATAGAAATATCAAAAGTACCACCACCAAGGTCGTATACTGCTATTTTTTTATTATTATTTATTTTTTTATCTAATCCATAACATAACGATGCTGCTGTTGGTTCATTTATTATTCTTTCTACATTCAATCCTGCTATTTCACCAGCTTCTTTAGTAGCCTGTCTTTGAGCATCATTAAAATAAGCTGGAACAGTAATAACAGCTTTATTAATATTATAACCTAAATATTCTTCAGCGTCTTTTTTTAATTTTTGTAAAATTATAGATGAAATTTCTTGAGGAGTATATAATTTATTATTTATTTCTACACATGGAGTATCATTTTTACCCCTTTTAATATTATATGGAAAATTTTTTATTTCATCTTTTATTTCATTAAAATTTCTACCTATAAATCTTTTAATAGAAAAAATAGTATTTTTAGGATTAGTTACAGCTTGTCTTTTTGCTGGATCACCTATTTTTTTTGTATTATTATCTAAAAAAGCAACTACAGAAGGTGTAGTTCTTTTACCTTCAGAATTAGGAATAACTACAGGATTTTTGCCTTCCATTACTGAAACACAAGAATTTGTAGTTCCTAAATCTATACCTATTATTTTATTATTCATTTTTTTTAAAATTTTAAAATTTATTTTAATATAAAATTATTATTTTTTTTATATTATTTATTATATATAAATAATTATTTTTTTAAAAATAATTAATTTATATATATAAAAAATATGGACTCTTTAAGTTTAAAAACAAAATTTTTTAAAAAAAAAAATAAAAATTATTTTTTAATAGACGCTAAAAATCAAATATTAGGAAGATTATGCTCTAAAATATCTAAATTTATAATAGGAAAAAATTTACCAATATATACTCCAAATTATAGTTTTATAAATAAAATAATAATAATTAATGCTAAATTAATAAAAATTAATAAAAAAAAAATTAAAAAAAAAAAATATTATATATATAGTGGTTATATTGGTAATAAAAAAGAATATACTATGGAATTTTTATTTAAAAAAAATCCATGTATTATAATTAAAAAATGTATTGAAAGAATGTTACCTAAAAATTTATTAGGTAAATTAGCTAAAAAAAATATATATATATTTAAAGATAATAAACATAACATAAAACAAAAAATTAAAATTTTAAATATAAATAATTTTTAAAAAATAATGAAAAATAAAATTAAATATTACCATTGCATAGGTAAAAGAAAATGTTCGATTGCATTAATATATGTAAATATATTAAAAAATAATAATAAAAAAAAATATAATATACTTATTAATAATAAAACAATTAATGAATATTTTAAAAACAATTTATTATTAAAAAATAACGTTATTAAACCATTAATATTAACTAATAATTTAAATAAATTTAATATTAATGTTAAAGTTAAAGGAGGTGGATGTAATGGGCAATCTGAGGCTATTTGTTTAGCTATATCTAGAGTAATTTGTAAAATAGATATAAATAATAGAAAAATTTTTAAACCCTATAAAATGTTAACTAGAGATTCTAGACAAGTAGAAAGAAAAAAATTTGGAAGAAAAAAATCAAGAAAAAAATTTCAATTTTCAAAACGTTAATTAAAATATTATTTATAATTTAATTTTTTTTTATTAATTAAAATGTTAAAAATAATACAAAAAGAAAAAAAAAATAAAAATAAAATATTAAAAAAAATATATAAAAATAAAGTATTTTGGGGTCATAATACTTCTAATAGAAATCCTAAAATGTCTAAATATATTTTATTTAAAAAAAATAATATAGATTATTTAGATCCATTTAAAATTATTAAATATCAAAAAATAGCTGCTTTAGCGCTAAAAGAATGTGCATATATAGGTGGAAAAATACTATTTGTAGGTACTAAAAAACAAATTAGATATGTTATTGAAAAATATGCTAATAAAGTTAATATGCCTTTTATTAATTATAAATGGCCAGCAGGATTATTAACAAATATAAAAATTACTAGATTATCAATAAAAAAAAAAAAAATAATTGAAAAAAAAAAAAAAACTATATATAAATATTTATCTAAAAAAGAAAGAATTTTAGAAGATAGAAAATATAATAAAATTATTAAAAAATTTGGTACAATTAAAGATATGAATAGATTACCTATGTTTATTATTATAGTAGATGTTAAAAAAGAATATATAGCAGTTAAAGAGGCTAAAAAAAGTTTAATATATACTGTTGGTATTATAGATACTGATTCTTCACCAGACTATATAGATTATCCAATACCTGCTAATGATGATTTATCTAAATCAATAGATTTTATTTTAAATAATTTAACTAATTCAATAATTAAAGGATTAGAAAAAAGAGAGAAAAAAAAAAATGAAAAATAATTATATACAAAAAATTATTGAATTAAGAAAAATTACTAAATTTAGTATTAAACTTTGTAAAGAATCTTTAAAAAAAACAAAATGGAATATTAAAAAATCTATAAAATATTTAAAAAATAATGAATTAAAAAAAAAATATAATGAAAAATTATATAATGGTATAGTATATTCAAAAATTAACAAAAATAAAAATATAGGAGTAATAATAAAAGTTAAAACAGAAAGTGATTTTATTACTAAAAATATTAATTTTATAATTTTATTAAAAAAAATAATAAATATTTCTTTTAATTGTGTTAATATTAAAGAAATTTTAAATACAAAAATAAATAATAATAAATCAGTTATAGAAGAAATATTAGAAAATAAATTAATGTTTAAAGAAAATATAATAATTTATGATTTTGTTAAAATTAAAACTGATTATGTAAATTGTTATAATCATCATAATAATAAATTTTCATCAATAGTTGGTATAAAATATAAAAAAAAATATATTAAAGTAAAAAATAAAATAATAAAAAATATAACTAAAAATATAGCTATTGATATAATAGCTAATAATAATTTATATAAAAAAAAAAATATAAATAAATATTATAATAATAAAAAAATAGATATATTTTTTTTAAAAAGAATAAATATTACATTAGAAGAATATTTAAATATATTTAAAAAATATATTTATATATATGATTTTAATTTTTTAAAAATATAAATTTTTTATAAATTAAATTATATGGTATCTTAGCTCAGTTGGTAGAGCAACGGACTGAAAATCCGTGTGTCCCCGGTTCAATTCCGGGAGATACCATATTATTATTTTTTTTTAAAAAAAAATTTAAATACATGACAAATTATAAAAAAAAAAATATAGATATAATAATTAATCATGCTAAAGTTTATGGATTTATATTTAAATCAAGTGAAATATATAATGGTATAAAATCAATATATGATTATGGTCCTAATGGAATTGAAATGAAAAATAATATTAAAAATTTTTGGTGGGATTATATGGTTAAATATAGAGATAATATAGTAGGAGTAGATACTTCAATATTAATGAATAATAAAGTTTGGGATGCTTCTGGTCATAAAAAAAATTTTTATGAATATTTTATTATTAATTATTATAATAAAAAAATTTATATTTTAGAAGAATTATTAAATTTTATTTTATATAAAATAAATAATAAAAATAATATTAAAATAAATAATATTAAAATAAATAATATTAAAATAAAATTTTTAAAATTATTTAAAAAAAAAAAAATAAAAAAATTAAATATATTTTTTAAAAAAAAAATTATTAAATATAATTTATCAAAAATTTTAAAATGGGATAAAATAAAAAAAATTAATTTAATGTTTAAAACTAAAATTAATTCATTTAAAAAAAAAGAATATACATATTTAAGGCCTGAAACAGCTCAAGGTATTTTTGTTAATTTTAAAAATATTAAAAATTCTAATAGAATGAAAATACCATTTGGTATAGCACAAATAGGTAAATCATTTAGAAATGAAATTATTTCTAAACAATTTATTTTTAGAATTAAAGAATTTGAACAAATGGAAATGCAATTTTTTATTTTTCCTGGAGAAGAAAAAAAATGGTATAAATATTGGATAAAATCAAGATTAGAATGGCATTATTTTTTAAATTTAGGTAAAAATAAATATAGAATTAAAGATCATAAAAATTTATCTCATTATACTACTTTTGCTACAGATATAGAATTTAAATTTTTTGATTCTTTTAAGGAATTAGAGGGAATACATTTTAGAAAAGATTTTGATTTAAAAAATCATCAAAAATTATCTAAAAAAAATTTAAAATATTTTGATATTAAAAGTAATAAAAAATTTTTTCCTTATGTAATAGAAACATCTTTAGGGTTAGATAGAATATTTTATTCAATTTTTTATTCATCTATAAAAATTCAAAAAATAAATAATAAAAAACGAATATATTTAAAATTACCATTTTTTATATCTCCAATTAAAATAGCTATATTACCTTTAATAAAAAAAGGTAAAATAATTAATATATCAAAAAAAATATTTAATAATTTAAAATATAAATATTATATAGTATATGATGATAAAGATTCTATAGGAAAAAGATATAGAAGACAAGATGCTATAGGAACTCCTTATTGTATTACAATAGATAATAAAAGTGTTATAAATAAAACAGTAACTATAAGAAATAGAGACACAATGAAACAAATAAACTATAAAATTAAAAATATAAATAAATATTTTAAAAAAAATTTTGATATATCAAATTTTTTTAAAAAAAAAATAATTTAAATTAAAATAAAAAATGTATAAAGAAGCAATTATAAAATTAGGTAATCATCAATATTTAGTATCACCAAATAAATTTATATATATATATAGATTAAATCATGAAAAAAATAAAGAAATTATTTTTAAAGAAAATATATTATTAATTATAGATAATAATAATAATATTATAATTGGAAAACCATTAATTAATAATTTTATTATTAATGCTATTATTATAAATAATATAAAAGATAATAAAATAATAATTTTTAAAAAAAAAAGAAGAAAAGGATATAATATAAAAAAAGGACATAGACAACAAATAACTAAATTAAAAATTATATCTATAAAAAAAATAAAAAATAAAAAATATGGCACATAAAAAAGGAGTAGGTAGTACAAAAAATGGTAGAGATTCAATAGGTAAAAGATTAGGTATTAAAAAATTTAATGGTTCTTTTACAAAACCAGGAAACATTATATTAAGACAAAGAGGAAATAAATATTATTCTGGAATTAATACATATATTAGTAAAGATTTTACTATACATTCAAAAATATATGGATATATTAAATATATTAAAAAATATAATAAAACATATGTATATATAATACCTAATAATAAAAAAAAATAGGTAAAATAATAACTTAACTTTTTTTTTATTATTAATTTTAAAATTAAAAAATAAATAAATATGAATAAAATAAAATTTATGACTGGATTACAAACTTCAGGTAATCCACATATAGGTAATATATTTGGAGTTATATTACCTACTATATCATATATAAAAAAATATAAAAAAGATTTATTTTTTATATTAATAGCTGATTTACATTCTATAACAAATTATAAAAATTATATTATTTTAAAAAATAATATATATAAAAATGCTGCTACATGGTTGTCTTTAAATTTAAATATAAAAAAAAATATTTATTTTTATAGACAATCTGATATAAAAGAAATTAATGAATTATTTTGGTATTTAAATTGTTTTTTCCCTTTTAATAGATTAAAATTATCTCATGTAATTAAAAACTATAAAAATAAAAAAAAAAATTATAATACTGGAATTATAAATTATCCTATTTTAATGGCCTCAGATATATTATTATATGATATAGATAAAGTAATTATAGGTAAAGATCAAATACAACATATAGAAATAACAAGAAAAATAGCTCAAACTTTTAATAAAAAGGTAAATAAAAAAGTTTTAAATATTCCAAAATATAAAATTAAATATAATTATATTATACCTGGTATAGATGGTGAAAAAATGAGTAAATCAAAAAAAAATATAATAGATATTTTTGAAGATAAAAATATATTAGAAAAACAAATAATGAATATTAAAACTACTAATAAATCTATATATTCTATTACATATAAAAAAATAAAAAAAACTACTTTATTTAAAATATATAAAATAATATCTAAAAAAGAAGACTATATATACATAAAAGAAAAAATAAAAAATAATAAAATAGGATTTTATACTATAAAAAAAATGTTATATAAAAATATATTATATTATTATTCTAAACAAAGAAAAATTTTTTTTTATTTATTAAATAATAAAAAAATTATAAAAAATATTTTATATGAAGGTTATAAAAAATCCCAAAAAATAGCTAAAAAAAAAATTTTATTTATTAAAGAATGTTTAGGATTAAAAATATAAATAATCACCTAAAAAATTTTTATTAATATTTAATATTTCTAATATTTTTTTTGATAAAAAATATTTTAATTTATTAATAGTCTTATAATAAATTTTATTATTATTATTAATTTTTACATTTTTAATATATGATTTTTTATAAGGTAAATATATAGAAGAATATATATATTTATTTTTTTTTTTAAAAAAAATTAAACAATATATTAACAATTGTAAAAGATTTTTATATTTTTTTTTTTTAAATAAAACATCTAAATTATTTTTTTTTTTAAATATTAAACTATTATAACTTTTAAAATTTATTTTATAATCTATTATTCTATAATTATTATTTAATTTATCTATTCTATCTATTTTACCTTTTATAAAAGTAAAATTATTTTTATTTAATTTTATTTTTTTTTTATATTTTTTTTCTAATTTATAAATATTTATATTATTACCATTTAAAATTAATTTTTCATCACAAAAAATAAAATTTTTAATATTTTTTCTAATAATATTATATATATACAATAATTTATTATCTATTATTATTTTTTTTTTATCATAAAATTTATAAATTTTTTTATCTATAATATTATTTATATTATTTTTAATATTTTTAATATGATTAATATTAAGATTAATATTAATATAATTTTTATACAAAGAGTATAAAATTTTATGAATTATTGACCCCAAAAATATATTATTATCATTATATAAATTTAAAATATTATTATAATAAAATAATATTGGATTATTTATATAATTTTTAATTAATGTAAAAGTAAAACCATTATTTTTTAAATACTTTAATTTTTTAATTATATTATATGTTTTTTTTTCTATTTCTATATTTTTTTTTAGTGGAGAAAAATTTATATATTTATTTTTATAACTTGTTTTACTTATATTATATTTTTTATTATTTATTATTTGTTTTAATATTTTTTTTGTTATAATATTTTTATGATTATATATTATAAAAATTTTTTTAGATAAATTTAATAATTTATTAATTTTATATATATAAATTTCTTCATTTAATTTAAAATTTAAATTAAATTTTTTTTGTATTTCATAGCTTATATAAGTTTTTTTATATATTTTTTTTTTACTTAAAATTATTATAACATTATTATAATTATTTAAAATTAAATTTTTAATATTTAATATTTCTAAATTTGATTTAAAATAATTATTATTAATTTTTATTTTATTTTTTTTAATATAAAATATATAAATTTTATATAAAATATTTATTTTAATATTTTTTTTTAATGTTTTATTTTTTTTTAAAAATTTTAAAAAAAATGTGTTAAAAAAAAATAATTTATCTAAATAAATATTATCTATATATTCTAAATTATTATTTTTAATATATAAAATATTAATTATAATTTTTAATAAATATATAAATTCTAAACAATTATTATTATTAATAATTATTAAATTTAATAATATTTTTTCTTTAATAATATTTTTAATTTTTTTTAAAAAAATATATTTACTATTTGTTTTATTTAAATAATTAATTATATTATTATTTTTAATTAAAAATTTAATAAAAAAATTATTAAAAAAATCTATTAATAATTCTTTATTAAAAAAAACTATTTTTTTTTTTTTATATATATATTTTTTTTTATTAATAATTAAATTAAATATAGAAATAAAAAATTTATGTATATTCAAATTATTAAAATTATCATATATTAAAATATTAATTTTATTTATATTTTGTGATATATAATTTAATAAAATTTTATTATTATTATTTAATATAATACTTGTTTTTTGGTTTTTTTTAATTAAATTACTAGCTACTATATATTTATCTATTTTATTAAATGTTTTAATTAATTTTATTTTATTTTTAAAATTTTTGTTTTTTAATATATAATATTTATTATTATATTTTTTTTCTAAATCAATATCAAAATAAAAATATCCTAATTTTTTTTTTAATATTTTTTCTATTATTTTTTTTTCAGATTTAGTAAAATAGTTATTACCTATAATAATAAAAAAATTTTTATTATTTTCATTTAAATACCTATCAATATTTATATAAGCTATTCTTCTAGCTAAACCTAGATAAGATTTTTTTTTTTTTAATAATTTTTTTTTTAAAATTTTATAACATTTATATATATATTCCCAATCTTGAAAACTTTTTTTTATATTATTTATATATTTATTAGGATACCATTTAGATATTTTATAAGAATATATATTATATTTAAAAAATTTTTTAATATCTATTAATTCACTATCTATAATATTAAAATCATAAAATAATGTATAAACCCATTTTATTATTTTATATAAATAAATATTTTTAATTTCTTTATCATTTTTTATATTATTATATAATATTTTAAAAAAATATAATTTATTATCTATAATTTTTAAATTAGATATTTTTTCTAAAAAATATTTTTTTGATAAAAATATATTAGGAATATTACCATATATTTTATTTTTAATATATATTTGTTTAGTTATATTTATATAATATTTATTAGGTAAAATAAAATAATAATTATAAAAATTATTATTATTATATTTTTTAAAAAAAATTTTAATTACTTTTTCTATTAACAAATTCATTAAAATAAATTTAAAATTATACCCGAGATGAGATTCGAACCCATAAGATTTTTATTTATAATCACTGAATTTTGAATTCAGAGCGTTTACCATTTCGCCACTCGGGTATTTAATTAAATTTATTAAATAATTAACAATTATAATAATATTATTATAATTAATTTTTATAAATTATTAAAATTTTTTTTAAAAATGAATTATTTAAAATATAAAAAAGATATAAAAAAAAAAGAAATTAAATGGTGTTTAGGATGTGGTAATTATTCAATTTTAATTCAATTAGCAAAAATATTAGAAAAATTGAAAATAAATAAAAATGAAATTGTTTTAGTTTCAGGAATTGGATGTTCATCAAGATTACCATATTACATAAACACATATGGAATACATGGTATACATGGTAGACCATTTTCAATAGCTACTGGAATTAAAATATCTAATCCTAACCTAAATGTTTGGGTTATAACAGGTGATGGAGATAGTTTTTCAATAGGTACTAATAATTTTTTACATACTATAAGAAGAGATATAGATTTAAATATATTAATTTTTAATAATGAAGTTTATAGTTTAACAAAAGGACAAAAATCTATAACTAATAAAAAAAATAAATATAGACCATTTAATACTATTTCATTAATTTTAAGCTCAGGGTCTACTTTTGTAGCTAGAACTTTAGATAATTATCCTAATCATTTACAAAAAATTTTAATATATGCTAATAAACATATAGGTACATCTTGTATAGAAATATATCAAAATTGTCCTATTTATAATAAAAATTTTTTTAAAAAATTTAATAAAAAAAATATAATATTTTTAGAAAATAATAAACCATTAATTTTTGGTAACAAAAGGGGTATAAAATTAGATGGTCAAATACCAAAAATTGTAAATTTAAATAATAAATATAATTCAATAAACGATTTATGGATACATAATTATAAAAATATATATAAATCATATATATTATCAAATTTTAAAAATATTAATAATAAATTACCTACACCTTTTGGTATATTTTATAAAAAACAAATACATAAAATAAAAAAAAAAAAAATAATTAAAAAAAAAAAAAAAATTAATTTATATAAAATATTAAAAAAAAATTATTATGAAATAATATAAATTAAAAATTAATAATTTATTAAAATAAAAATAAATTTATATTTTTAATTTTATTTAAAAAAGATAAATTAATTTTATTAATTTCTATATTTAGAATACTTTTTTTAAATAAAATTTTTTTTTCATATATATTATTATATACAATTATATATATTTTTTTATCACCTTTAACTATATATTTGTTATAAAAATATTTTTCTATTTTATTTATAATAATTTTATATAAATTATATATATTTTTTTTATACATTATAATTAATATATAATTATAATGATTAAAAATTTTATCTATATTTTTAATATATATTATTTTTTTTTTAAAAAAATTATATTTTATTACTATTATATAATATTTATGTAATAAATATTTAAATTTTTTATATTTACAATAATTTATTATAAATTTTATTTTATTTTTTTTATCATCTTCTAAAATAAAATAATATAATTTTTTATTTTTATCATATATATCTATATGTTTTATATATCCATATAATAAAATATTTTCATTTGTTTTAATTTTATTTAAATTAGACAATCTTAACATTTTTAAAAAATTAATTTCAAATTTATAATTTAAAAAAGGATTTTTTTTTATATTTATACCTAAAATTTTTTTTTCTTTAATAAAATATAATAATAATTTGTTATTATATATTTTTTTTTTTTTATTAAAAAAATTTTTATATTTTTTTTTTATATTTAATAAATTATTTTTTTTATATTTTTTATATTTTGATATTTTTTTTATTAAAATTTCTATTTTATTATTATTTTTTTTTTTAACAAAATATTTATATCTATCTATTCCAAAACTATCTAATGCACCAGATAAAATTAATGATTCAAAAGATTTTTTATTTATTATTCTTAAATTAATTCTAATTATAAAATCTAATATAGAACTAAATTTTTTTTTATATCTATTTTTTAATATAGATTTTATTGAATATTTACCTATACCTTTAATAGCCCCTATTCCAATTCTTATATATTTTTTTTTTTCTATACTAAAATAATTTTTACTAATATTAATATCTGGTTGTAAAAATTTAATACACATTCTTTTAGATTCTTTTAATAATAATTCTATAGTTTTATAATTTTGTAAATTATTACTTAATAAAATACACATATATTCAATTTTATAATGTGTTTTTAAAAAAGCAGTTTTAAAAGCTATATATGTATAACAAGTAGCATGAGATTTATTAAAAGCATATGAAGCAAAAAATTCCCAATCTTTCCATATTTTTTTTAATTTTTTTATTTTAAAACCATTTTTTATAGAATTAACAAAAAATTTTTTTTTTAATTTATTTAATTTATTTATTTTTTTTTTACCTATAGCTTCTCTTAATATATCTGCTTCACTTTCACTAAAACCTGATAATTTTTTAGCTATTAAAATTACTTGTTCTTGATAAATAGTAATACCATATGTTTCTTTTAAAATGTTTTCCATTATTGGAAAATCATATACTATTTTTTCTTTTCCATTTTTTCTATATATAAAATTTAATAAATATTTTATAGGTCCTGGTCTATATAATGCATTAATAGCTATTAAATCATTAAAATTATTTGGTTTTAATAATTTTAAGTATTTTCTCATACCTAGTGATTCATATTGAAAAATACCTATAGTATTACCTTTTTTAAATAATTTATAAGTTTCTTTATCATTAATATAAAAATTAATTTTTTTTTTAATTTTTTTTATAGTTTCTTTAATTACTGTTAATGTTCTTAATCCTAAAAAATCTATTTTCAATAAACCAATAGTTTCTAAAACTTTAGTATCAAATTGTGTAATTAAAAAATTTTTATTTTTATTATTTTTTTTATATAATAACATAACAGGTACATTATTAATTATTTCAGAATCTGAAATTATAATTCCACATGCATGTACTCCTGTATTTCTAATTATACCTTCTAATAATTGTGCTTTATTCAAAACTTTACTTTCTAATGTATCTTTTTTATTATAAATATTTCTAATTTTTAAAATATTATATAATTTTTTATTTATAATTTTATTTTTTATATCACTAATTTTAGAAAATAAAATTTTTTTTAATGATAAATTATTTACTATAAGTTTACATAAATAATTAGCTTTTTTTAAAGATAAATTTAGTACTCTAGATGTATCTTTAATAGCTAATTTAGCACATAATTTACCATATGTAATTATATGAGAAGATTTATTTACTCCATATTTTTTAATTATATATGAAATTAATTTGTTTCTTTTTTTATAATCTATATCTAAATCTATATCTGGCATTTTATTTCTATATATATTTAAAAATCTTTCAAAAATTAAATTATGTTTTAAAGGATCTACTTTAGTAATATCTATGCTATAAGCTACTATTGAACCAGCAACTGATCCTCTACCTGGTCCTACATATATTTTCATTTTTTTAGCATTTTTTATTATATCTTTAACTATTAAAAAATAATTTTCAAATTTTTTTTTTTTTATTATATTTAATTCTTTATTTAATCTATTAATTATATTATTATCTAATACAATATATTTTTTTTTAGCTCCTTTGTATGTAATATATTTTAAATATAAAAAATTTAAATGTTTTTTTTTTTTTTTTTTTTTTTTAAATTTACTAGGAATTTTAAAATTAGGTAATAATTTTTTTTTTTTTATTTTTATATCTTCTATTTTTAGTAATAAATTATTTAAATTTATAAATCCTTTTTTAATATCACTAAAATCATTTTTAATTTTAGAATAACTTTTAAAATAAAAACTTTTATTAGGTAATCCAAAACGATAACCTTTTTTTTTAATATCTCCTATTGGAGTATCTATTTTTTCTCTATTTTTTATACATAACAAAATATCATGTAATTCATGTTCTGATTTTTTTAAATATAATGTTTCATTTTGATTTATATATAAAATATTATATTTTTTAGAAAATTTTAAAAGATATTTGTTAACTAATTTTTCATTTTTTATTTTATTTCTAAAAATTTCTATATAAATATCATCTATAAAAATTTTTTTCCAAAATAATAAAATTTTTACAGCTTTTTTAATATTATTTTTTATAATGTAATATGATATTTCAGATTTTAAATTACCTGTTAAAAATATTAATCCTTTTTTATATTTTTTAATTATACATTTTTTAACATAATATATATTTTCACTATATATAAAACTATATGAACATATTTTAATTAAATTATAATATCCTTTTTTATTTTTAGCTATTAATACATGACTAAATAATTTATTATTTTTATTTTTTATAAAAATTTCACATCCTATTATACCTTTAATTATATGTTTTTTTTTATTTACACTATTTATTTTTTGTATAAAATTAAATGTACCCATCATATTATTATCAGTAATTCCTACAGCTTTCATATTATATTTAATAGCTTTTTCAACCAAATCATTAATATTTATTGTTGAATTTAATATTGAATAATATGTATGATTATGAATATTGAAATAATTATTTTTTACATTTTTTATTATATAATATTTATTAAATTTTTTTTTACCTATTTTAGGTATATTTTTAAAAAAATTAAATAAATTAATTTTAAATTTAAAAATTATTATTTTATAATATATTAATTTAATAAAACATAAAGCAGTTATTGTAATATCAAAAAATGAATTATGAAAATAATTATATTTTTCTATATTTTTTTTATTTTTATATAAAATATAAAATAATTTTTTTAAACTTATCCATTTAGTTATTTTAAATTTATTATTATTTATTAATATTTTTTGGGTATCTATTTTATTTTTTTTAAAAAATATTTTTCTAATATCATAATTTAATCTATAAAATTCTCCTATAATAATATTTATATC
Source organism: Candidatus Shikimatogenerans bostrichidophilus (assembly GCA_029851265.1). GTDB lineage: Bacteria > Bacteroidota > Bacteroidia > Flavobacteriales > Blattabacteriaceae > Shikimatogenerans > Shikimatogenerans bostrichidophilus_B. The sequence continues at coordinate 156,068 of CP099827.1, read as the reverse complement.
AAAATATATATTATGACCTATTATAATATTATTATTTATTAATTTTTTATAAAATTTTTTTAATACATATTTTATATCTTTACCCTTTTTTTTAACATATTCATTAGTTATTCCATGTATTAAAATAGATTTTTGAGGTATTTTAAAATTATTAGGTTTAATAAAATAATTATTATAATTTATTAAATCTCCTTTTATGTTATATATTTGCCATGATATTTGTATTAATCTTGGCCAATTTAAAACATTTTTTATATCAAATTTATTATTTTTTGGTAATCCTGTAGTTTCAGTATCAAAAAAAAAAACATATAAATTTTTATTAAATTTTTATTAAATTTTTATTAAATTTTTAATTTAAAAATACCTAGAGCGGGAATCGAACCCGCATAATTCATTTAATTGAATTACAGGATTTTAAGTCCTGCGTGTTTACCTATTTCACCATCTAGGTTTATTTTAAATTAAAAAATATAAAGCGAAAGACGGGAATCGAACCCGTGACCTTAACCTTGGCAAGGTTATGTTCTACCTATTGAACTACTATCGCATAAATATTATAATTAAATAATAATATTTATTTAATTAAAAATTTAATTTTTTTTTTAATTAAATAAAATAAAAATAAAATTTTTTTTAAAAAATAATTTTTTTTATTTTTTTTTTTTAAAAATAAAAATATATTTTTAGAATTTTTAATAATTTTTTTAGGTATACCAGCCATTTGAGCAATATAAATACCATAACTATTATTACTTTGACCTTCTTTTAATTTTCTTAAAAAAATAAAATTATTATTAATTTTTTTTATTGATAAATAATAAAATTTTATATAATTATATTTATATAATAAATCTTTTAATTCATGATAATGTGTAGCAAATAATAATTTAGGTTTTAATTTACTATTATTTATATATTTTATTATAGAATATGATAATGAAATACCATCATATGTACTAGTACCTCTTCCTATTTCATCCATTATTATTAAACTATTTTTAGTAAAATTATTTAATATATTAGAAGTTTCATTCATTTCTACCATAAATGTAGATTCTCCTATTGAAATATTATCAGATGCTCCTATTCTAGTAAATATTTTATCTATTATATTAAATTCTAAATATTCAGCAGGTACAAAACTTCCTATTTGAGCCATTAAAATAATTAATGCTGTTTGCCTTAAAATAGCTGATTTACCAGACATATTAGGACCTGTTATAATTAATATTTGATTATTATAATTATCTAAATAAATATCATTAGGAATATAATTATTAGTTAAAAACATATTTTTTTCTATAACTGGATGTCTACCTTTAATAATTGTAATATTATTTTTATTATTTTTTTTTATTAAAGGTTTTATATAATTATTTTCTTTAGCACATAAAAAAAAAGAAAATAAAACATCTATTTTAGCTATAAAAAATGTTATTTTTTTTAAAAAAAAAATATTCTTATTTAAATAATCAATTATTTCATAAAAAATTATTTTTTCATATAAAAAAATTTTTTTTTTTAAATAATATACTTTATATTCATATTTATTTATAACATTATTTGTATACCTAATATAAGATGATAATTTTTGTTTTATTATCCAATCTTTAGGAATTTTTTTTTTATCTTTATTTTTAATATCTATGTAATAACCTATAATATCATTAAATTTTAATTTTAAATATTTAATATTAATTTTATTACTTATATATTTATAATATATATTTATTTGTTTTTCTTTTTTATAAAAAATTTTTTTATAATTATCTAATTTTTTAGATATTTTTTTTTTTATAAAAAATTCTTTATTAAAATTATTAATAGGATTTTTAATTATAGTTTTATATATTTTATTATATATTTTTTTTAACTTATAAATATATTTTTTTTTAAAATTAAAAATTTTATTATTATTATTAATTTTTATTATATTAAAAATATTATTTATTCTCTTTAGAGATAATAATAATTTATATAATTGATTAGGAAATATTTTTTTATTAGAAATTTTTGATAATAACTTTTCTATATCAAAAATTTTTTTTAAATTATATGAAATAGATAATTGCATATTATTATTTTTATTATTTTTTTTTAAAAAATAATTAATAATATTTTGTCTATATTTAATAGATAATTTATCTTTTAATGGAAACATAATCCAATTATTCAAAAGACGAAATCCCATTGATGTATATGTATTATCTAATATATCAAACAATGATTTTCCATTTTTATTTATAGATTTTATAATTTCTAAATTTTTAATAGTGGAATCATCTATCCAAACATATTTATTTTTTTCTATTATTTTTATATTATTTATGTGATTTAATTTTAAATTATAATATTTACTAATATAATAAATTAATATACCAGAAGAAATAACACTAAATTTCATATTTTCTATTCCAAAACAATTTAAAGAATAAACCTTAAAATGTTCTAATAATTTATCATGTAATAATTTATAATTAAATAAATTATCATTTAATAAAGAAATATTTAATTTAATATTATTATTATATAAATATTTGTAAAAAAATTGTTTTTTACTTTTTTGAATAAAAAATTCTTTAGGATTATAACAATTTATTATATGTTTAATATAATTAATTTTTCCTTCAGTAGTAAAAAATTCACCAGTTGAAAAATCTATAAAAGAAATACCTAAATATGAATTTTTTTTATTTAAATATATAGATGTAATAAATTTTTGAAAATTTTTTTTATTTGAAATATTATCATAAATAGAAAGACCTGGAGTAACTATATTTGTTATTTTTCTATTAATAATATCATCATTATTTTTTTTTTTTTTATCTTGATCACATATAGCTACCTTAAAACCATATTTTACTAATTTTTTAACATAGATTTCTAATGAAATACATGGAAATCCAACTAAATATATACTATTATTATTTTTTTTATTTCTTTTAGTTAAAGTAATATCTAATAATTTAGAACATAAAATAGCATCATAACCAAAAATTTCATAAAAATCACCTACTTGAAAAAATAAAATATAATCTGGATTTTTTGATTTTAAATTATAATATTGTTTAATTAATGGAGTTTCTTTATACATATAATATAAAAATTATAAATTTTTTTTTTATTTTTATATATTTGTTTATTTTTTTTTTTTAAAAAATATATATTAATAATATATTAAAAAAAAATAAATTAAAAAAAATGATAAATTCTAATATTATTATATTAGGATGTAATTCATCTTTACCAACAAGAAATTTTCATCCTACATCTCAAATATTATATATGAGAGAAAATTACTTTTTAATAGATTGTGGTGAAGGTACACAGGTACAATTAATAAAAGCTAAAATTAAAATTAATAAAATAGATAATATTTTTATTTCACATTTACATGGTGATCATTATTTTGGATTAATTGGTATATTATCTACTTATCAATTATTAGGAAGAAAAAAAAAATTAAATATATTTTCACCTAAAGGATTAAAAAATATTATTAATGAACATTTAAAATGGTCAAAATCTAAAATTACTTATCCTTTAAAATTTATTATTTTATCATCTAAAAAATCTGAAAAAATATATGATAAAAATAATGTAAATATATATACTATACCTTTAAAACATAAAATATATACAAACGGTTTTTTATTTAAAGAAAAAAAAAAATTAAAAAATCTAAATATAGAAAATGTTAATAAAATAAAAGAAATAAAAATTTCAGATTATATAAATATAAAAAAGGGTAAAGATTATATAAAAAAAAATGGTACAAAAATACCAAATAAATATTTAACATTTAAACAACAAAAACCTTTATCATATGCTTTTTGTTCAGATACTTCATATTATCCAAAAATATCTAAATATTTAAAAAATGTAGATTTATTATATCATGAATCTACATTCTTACATAAAGATAATATATTAGCATATAAAAGAGGACATTCTACTTCTATAGAGGCTGCTAAAATAGCTAAATTATCTAATGTTAAAAAATTATTATTAGGACATTTTTCATGTAGATTTCCTAATATTAAAAAATTTGAAAAAGAAGCAAAAAAAATTTTTAATAATACAATAGCTACTAAATCTTTAAATAATTATAATTTATAATTTTTTTTTAAATATTTTTTTTAAAAAATCTCCTTTTTTACAAATAGTAAAATAATGAGATAATATTTTCCTATTTAAAAAAATTTTAAATTTTTTAAGTTTAAATATAAATTTAGAATATGATATATTAGCATATTTTCTAACATATGCATTAATTCTTTGTATCCATAAAGTTCTAAAATTTCTTTTTTTAATTTTTCTACCTATATAAGAATTAACCCATGATTTTTCAACAGCATTTTTAGCTATTGTATAACTTCTTTTTTTAGAACCATAAAATCCTTTTGCATATTTTAAATATTTTTTTCTTCTTTTTTTAGATGCTACTATATTTTTTGATCTAGGCATAATTTATAATTTTAATTAATTAAATGTTTAAATATATTTTTATAATCTGATTTATCTAAATAAACATATTTAGATAATCTTTTTTTTCTACTATTAGATTTTTTAGTTAATAAATGATTTTTAAAAGCATGTTTTCTTTTAATTTTTTTATTAAACATTATTTTAAATCTTTTTTTTATACTTGATTTTATTTTTTTTTTCATTTTTATATGATTTGGGGTTAGGAAATATTATCATAAACATTTTATTTTTATCCATAAAAGGTTTTTTTTGTATATATCCATATTTTTTAATTTTTTCAAAATATTCTTTTAACTGTTTTTTTCCTTGATATTTATATATTATTGATCTACCTTTAAAAAAAACATAAAATTTAACTTTATTTTTTTTTTTTAAAAATTTTATTGCATTTTTAATTTTAAATTCAGTATCATGTTTATTTATCTGTGGACTTAATCTAATAATTTTAATATCTTTTTTATTTACATTACTTATATTTTTTTTATATTTTTTTTTTAATTTATATTTAAATTTATTTAAATCTACTATTTTTACTATAGATGGTTTAATATTAGAATTTATCTCTATAATATCTAATTTTTTATTTTTTATTTTTTTTAATAAATCATTAATTTTATATAATTTATTTTTAAAAATTTTACTATCTACTAATCTTACTATTTTTGATTTAATATTATAATTTTTTTTATATTTTGATAAAATTTTATCAATTGTTTTTATTTTGTTTTTAATAATTTTGATTTTAAAAATTAATTAAATATTAATGTTTTTTTTTAAAACATAACTTAAAGCCTTTTCTTTTTTTAAAATTTTAATTTTATTATTTATTCTCATAGAAATTTTTTTTTTTTTTTCCTCATTATCACCTATTATAAAAATAAATGGTATTTTATTTTTTTCATATTTTTTAATTTTTTTATTTAAATCATATTTATTATTATCTATTATACATTTAATACCTTTTTTAATTAAATAAAAAAATATATTTTTAGAATATTTATAATTTTTTTTTTTAATAGGTATAATTACTAATTGTATTTTTAATAACCATATAGGTAAATTTCCATTAGTATTTTCTATTAAAATAGCTATAAATCTTTCTATAGATCCTAAAAAAGCTCTATGTATCATTACAGGTGGTTTACAAATTTTATTTTTATTTATATATTTTAAATTAAATCTAATAGGTGTATTATAGTCTATTTGTATAGTACTTAATTGCCATTCCCTATTTAAAGAATCATTAATTATAAAATCTATTTTAGGTCCATAAAAAGCAGCATCTCCATATTTTATATATACATTGTATTTTTTTTGTATTTTATTTTTTATTTTTAATAAAATTTTTTCAGATTTTTCCCATATTTTATTATTACCTATATATTTTATATTATTTTTTTTTTTTTTACTTTTTAAGGATATTCTTATATAAAAATTATTAAAATTAAAAAATTTTAATATATATTTAATAATCTTAATAATATTTATAATTTCATTATAAATATGTTTATTAGTACAAAAATTTTTTTAGTATAATACGTTATTATTTCTTTAATAAAATTATATTCTAAATTAATATTATTTAATGTTTTAATTATTTTTTTTTTAAAATTAAAAATATTTTGTTCTAAAAATGGTATTATTTTATTTCTTATTTTATTTCTAAAATATATATTTTTTAAATTACTAACATCATTTATCCATTTTATTTTATTTTTATTAGCATAATTTAAAATTTGTTTTTTTTTAATTTTAAAATTAATAAATGGTCTTAAAATTTTTTTTTTTTTAAAAATTAATAATTTATTTATACCTTTTAATCCATATATACCACTACCTCTAAATAAATTAATAAATAAAGTTTCAATACTATCATCTAGATGATGTCCAATAATTAAATAATCATATTTATATAAATTAATAATTTTTAAAAACCAATCATATCTAAGTTTTCTAGCAGCCATTTGTATAGATATTTTTTTATTTTTAGAATATTTTTTAGTATTAAAAGTTTTATAAAAAAAAAAAAATATTATTTTTATAACAAAAATTTAAAATTAATATTTTATTTATATTATTTTTTTTTTGTAAATTAAAATTACAATGTGCTACTCCTATATTTTTTTTAAATAATTTATTAAAAATATTTAATAATACCATACTATCAACTCCACCACTAACAGCTAATAAATATTTTTTATTATTAAATTTTGAATGTAAAAAAAAATTTTTAAATTTATTTAACATATTAAATTTTAAATAAATTTTTTATATAATATGCTATTTTAAAAAATTTCATTTTATTAGTATTAATAACATATTTAGATTTCATATAATAATTATTTCTTTTATTTATATTATTATTTATAAAATTATATAAATTATTATTATTTATATTATTATTTATAATTGGTCTATCATAGTTATCTTTTAATAATCTATAATATAATAAATATTTTTTAGTTTGTAAATATATAGTATTAGAATAATTATTCATTAAAATAATATTATTTAAAAAACATGGAGTTCCTCCGCCAACTGATAAAATATAAGAATTATAATTTTTATTTATTAAAAATAATTTTAATATTTTATTTTCTATTATTCTAAAATTATATTCTCCATATTTATTAAATATTTTTTTTATCTGTATATCATAAACTTTATATATAATATTATCTAAATCATAAAATAAATAATTTGTTAAAATTGATAAAATATTTCCTATATAAGTTTTACCACTACCCATATATCCTATTAAAATAATTTTCACAAAACTTTGAATAATTTTAATTTTTTATTTATATAATAATAAATATATTTAAATTATATTCCTAAAAATTTTTGTTAATTTATATATATTATATAAATTAATATTATATTATATAAATTAATATTATATTATAAATTTTATAAAAAAGACTTGGTAGCTCAGTAGGTAGAGCATTACACTTTTAATGTAAGGGTCCTGGGTTCGAATCCCAGCCATGTCATATATTTATATTTTTTTTAAAAAAAATGAATAAAATTAAAATTATTTTTATGGGTAATGGTGATTTTGGTTATCCATGTTTAATAAAATTAATAAATAACAAAAAATATAAAATCGCTTGTATAATTACTTCTAAAAAAAAAAAAATAAATAATAAAAAAAATTTAATTTTAAGTATAGCTAAAAAAAAAAAAATAAAAATTATATATACAGAAAATATAAATAAAATTAAATATATAAATAAAATTAAAAAAATTAAACCAGATTTACAAATTTTAATTTCATTTAAAATAATTAAAAAAAAAATTTGGAAAATACCTAAATTAGGAACTATAAATATACATCCATCATTATTACCAAATTATAGAGGACCATGTCCTATTAATTGGGTTATAATAAATGGAGAAAAGGAAACTGGATTAACTAGTTTTTTTGTTAACGATAAAATAGATAAAGGTAAAATTATTATACAAAAAAAAATTAAAATTAAAAATATTAATTTTGAAAAATTATATTATAAATTATCTATAATAAATAAAAAATTTATTATTAAAACCATAAATATAGTTTTAAAAAAAAATATAAAATTAAAAAAAAATAAAATTTCTAAATATAATTTAAGTGCACCTAAAATTAATAATTTTTATTCAAAAATATTTTTAAATGAAAAAATTGAAAATATATATAATAAAATTTTAGGTTTATCAAAAAATAAACCAGCATGGTGTTTTTTAAATACTAAAAAAAAAATTTTTATAATTAATATATATAAATCTAAAATAATTAAAATAAATAAAAATTTATTAAATATTAAAATAGGAAAATTAATTTTTTTTAAAAAAAAAATATTAATTAAAGTTAAAGATGGATTTATAAATTTATTAATTTGTCAATTAAATAATAGAAAAAAAATGAATATTATAAATTTATATAATGGTATAAAAAATAAAAAAAAAATATTTTTATTTTAAATATAGACTTGTAAGGATTCGAACCTTAACTATCAGAACCAAAATCTGATGTGCTACCATTACACAACAAGTCTTTAATATATATAAAAATAATATATTTTATAAAAAAAAAATATACAAATATTTATTTAACTAAAATAAAAAATATTATATTTAATTAATAAATTTTTTTTATGATAAAAATAAGATTACAAAGAAAAGGTAAAAAACATTATTCAATTTATTCTATAGTTTTAGCAGATTCTAAAAAACCAAGAGATGGTAAAATAATTAAAAAATTAGGTATTTATAATCCTAATTTAAATAATGATAAAAAAATAATAATTTATAATAAAGAAGAAATTATAAAATATTTAAAAAATGGAGCTCAACCAACTAAAACAGTAAAATCAATATTAAAACAATATAAAATTAAAAAATAATTTTTTTAAAATAATATATATAAAAAAAAAAAATTAATAAAAAAATATTATATATTTATTATTTTTTAAAAAATATTTTATTTATATATCTAATTTAGCAAATACATAATTTTTTTCTATAAATTTTTTTCTAGGTTTAACATTTTCTCCCATTAATATAGTGAAAATTTTATTACTTGATTTATAATCTTTTATAAATATTTTTTTTAATTTTCTAGTTTTAGGATTCATAGTAGTTTCCCATAATTGATCAGAATTCATTTCACCTAATCCTTTATATCTTTGCGTTCTAATTCTTTTATTTTTATATTTTTTAATTATTTTTTTTTTATCTTTTTCCTTCCATATATATATTTTTTTTTTTCCTATTTTTAACATATATAAAGGAGGATTAGCTATATATATATATCCTTTAATAATTAAAATATTCATATATCTATATAAAAAAGTTAAAATTAAAGAAGATATATGCTTACCATCTACATCTGCATCAGTCATAATAATAATTTTTTTATATTTTAATTTTTTTATATTTAATATTAATTTTTTATTATTTATTTCTAAATAAACACCTAAAGCTAAAAATATATTTTTAATTTCATTATTTTCAAAAATTTTATTATATATAGATTTTTCTACATTTAAAATTTTTCCCTTTAAAGGTAATATAGCCTGAATTTTTCTATCACGACCTTGTTTAGCTGTTCCACCTGCTGAATCTCCTTCTACTAAAAATAATTCACATCTATTTGGATTATCATATGTACAATCTGATAATTTACCTGGTATACCACTTATTTTATTATAATTTTTATTTTTTTTTTGTATTATTAATTCTTTTGCTTTTTTAGCTGCATTTCTATATTTAGAAGATAAAAATATTTTTTCTATTAATTTTTTACTATTATATGGATTTTCTTCTAAATATAGATTTAAAAATTTACTTACTATTTTTTCTATCTTACCTACTATTTTTTTATTTACTAATTTATTTTTAGTTTGTCCTTCAAATTGAGGATTAGTTATTTTTAAAGATATAATACATATAATACCATCTATTATATCTTTACCTTTTATATCGTCTATTATTTTATTATTATAATAATATTTAATATATTTTTTAAATGTTTTAGTTAAAGCTCTTTTCAAACCAGTTATATGAGTACCTCCATTTATTGTTTTTATATTATTTACATATGATATTATATTTTCATTTATATTATATTTATATCTTATTATTATTTCTAATTTTAATTTTTTTTTTTTTTTTTTTATAAATATATCATTTTTAATTACTAATTTATTATTATTTTTATCTATAAAATTAATAAAATCTTTTAATCCATTTTTATAATTAATTTTTTTAAATTTTTTAATTCTTTTATCTAAAAATAATATATTAATACCTTTATTTAAAAATGATATTTCTTTTAAACGATTATATATTATATCATAATTGTAAATTTTATATTTTATAATTTTATCATCTATTTTATAAGTTATTTTAGTACCATTTTTATTTGTTTTACCTATTATATTAATATCATATAATGGTTTACCTTTAGAATATTCTTGTCTATATATATTATTATTTTTATATATTTCAACTATTAAATGTTTAGATAAAGCATTTACACAAGATAATCCTACTCCATGTAATCCACTAGAAAATTTATATAAAGATTTATCAAATTTACCTCCAGCTCCTATTTTAGTCATAACTAATTCTAAAGCTGTTTTATTTTCTTTTTTATGTAAATCAATAGGTATACCTCTACCATCATCTTCTACAGTTATAGATTCATTACTATTAATAGTTACAAAAATATTCTTACAATATCCTTCTAAAAATTCATCTAAAGAATTATCTAATATTTCATAAAATAAATGATGTAATCCATTAATATTAACATCACCAATATACATTGATGGTCTTTTTCTTATATGTTCAATACTTTCTAAGTATTGAATTTTTTGGGCAGTATAATTGTTTTTTTTATTCATTAATTTAATCAAATATTTAAATTTAATATAATTAAAAAAGATTATTATTTAGTTAAATTATATATATTTATTTAATTATTAAATAGAATATAAAAATATTCATTATAATTATAAAAAAAATTAAATTATTATTAAAAAAAATGTTAAATTATGCCTGGTAATACTTTTGGTAATATATTTAAATTAACTACTTTCGGAGAAAGTCATGGTAAAGCTATAGGCGGTATTATTGATGGATGTCCTTCTGGTATAAAAATAGATAAAAAAAAAATTAATTATGAATTAAATAGAAGAAAACCTGGACAATCAGAAATAGTAAGTCCTAGACAAGAAAAAGATAAAGTAGAAATTTTATCTGGAATTTATAATAAAAAAACTACAGGTACACCTATTGGTTTTATTGTATATAATAAAGATACTAAATCAAAAGATTATAAAAATATAAAAAATATATATAGACCTTCTCATGCAGATTTTACTTATTATAAAAAATATAAAATAAGAGATTATAGAGGAGGGGGAAGATCATCAGCTAGAGAAACAGTATGTAGAGTAATAGCAGGTAGTATAGCTAAACAAATTTTAAATAATATTAATATATATGCATATGTATCATCTATAAATGATATAAAAATTAAAAATACATATGATAAAATAAAAGTTAAAAATATAGAAAAAAATATTATTAGATGTCCTGATAAAAATGTAGCTATTGAAATGATAAATTTAATAAAAAAAATACAAAAAAAAGGTGATACTATAGGTGGAGTAATTACATGTGTAATTAAAAACACTCCTATAGGCTTAGGTGAACCTATATTTAATAAATTACATGCTGAATTAGGTAAAGCTATGCTTTCAATTAATGCTGTAAAAGGTTTTGAATATGGTAGTGGATTTAAATGTACTAAAATGAAGGGGTCAGAACATAATGATGTTTATATAAAAGATAATAAAACAAAAACAAATTATTCAGGTGGTATACAAGGTGGTATATCAAATGGTATGGATATATACTTTAATGTAGCTTTTAAACCTGTATCAACTATTAAAAAAACTCAATATAGTTTAAATAAAAAAAATGAAAAAGTAAAATTTAAAATAAAAGGTAGACATGATCCATGTGTTTTACCTAGAGCTGTACCAATAGTAGAAGCTATGACTGCATTAGTAATATTAGATTATTTTTTATTAAATAAAATATATAAATAAATTTTTAAAAAAATAATAAAAACTTTAATTTCTATTGTAGGACCAACAGGAATAGGTAAAACAAAGATTTCAATATTTTTAGCTAATTTATTTAAATCTGAAATAATATCATGTGATTCTAGACAATTTTATAAAGATATTAAAATAGGTACATCTATTCCATGTAAAAAATACCTAAAAAAAATTAAACATCATTTTATAGGACATTTAAATTTTAAAAAAAATAATGATTATAATATATTTAAATTTGAAAATGATGTATTAAAAATAATGAAAAAATTGTTTAATAAATATAATATTATTTTTATGGTAGGAGGTTCATGTTTATATGAAAAATCTATAATAGAAGGAATTAATTATATACCTAAAATTAATACAAAAAAAAAATTAATTTATAGAAATAAACAAAATAAAAAACAATTAAAATATTTACTAAAAAAAATTAAAAAAGAAGATTATAATTTTTATAAAAATTTAAAAAATAAAAAAGATAAAAGAAAAATTATAAGAGCTTTAGAAATAAAAAAATTTACTAAAAAAAAATTTTCTTATTTTTTAAAAAAAAATAATAAAAAAAAAAGACCTTTTAATAAATATATAAGAATAGGATTAATAACTGATAGAAAAAAAATATATAAAATTATTAATAATAAAGTAGATATTATGATAAAAAAGGGGTTAATAGAAGAGGTAAAAAAAAATTATAATAATAAAAAATTAATTTCATTAAATATTATAGGATATAAAGAATTATTACCATATATATATGGTAAAAAAAAATTAAATAATTGTATAGACCAAATTAAAAAAAATACTAGAAATTATGCTAAAAGACAAATAACTTGGTTTAAAAAATATAAAGATATAATATGGTTTAATCCTAAAAATAAACAAAAAATTGTAAAATATATTAATTTAATAAAAAAATGAAAAAAGGTAATATAAATATAAATACAAAAAAAATTTTTCCTATATTAAAAAATTTTTTATATTCTAATAATGATATTTTTATAAGAGAATTAGTGTCTAATGCTAATGATGCTATTTTAAAATTAAAAAAAATTATAAATATTAAAAAATTAAATATTGATATTAATAGCTTAAAGATTGATATAGAGGTAGATTCAATAAATAAAACTATTAAAATTTTAGATAATGGTATAGGTATGAGTGAAAAAGAAATTAAAAAGTATATTAATACTATAGCTTTTTCAGGAGCTGAAGATTTTATAAAAAAATATAAAGATTGTAAAGAAAATATAATAGGATTTTTTGGATTAGGTTTTTATTCTTCTTTTATAGTTTCAGATAAAGTAGAAATAATAAGTAAATCTTATAAAAAAAATAAATCAGCTATACATTGGATTTGTAAGGGTGATATTAAATTTTTAATGGAAAAATTAAATGATAAATCTATAAATAGAGGAACAAAAATAATATTACATATTAATAAAAATAATGAAAATTTTTTAAATATTATTACAATAAATAAATTATTACAAAAATATTGTAATTTTTTACCTACTCCTATTCAATTAGATAATAAAATTATAAATAATAAATATCCAATTTGGATTAAAAATAATATTACTGAAGAAGAAAGTAAAGATTTTTATCATTATTTATATAAAGAAGATATTAATGATCCTATTTTGAGTATACATTTAAAAACAGATTATCCATTTGATTTAAAAGGAATATTATATTTACCCAAAATAGATAAATATATGGATTTTAAAATAAATAAAATTCATATATATCAAAAACAAATATTTATAACTAATAATATTAAAGATATTATACCAGATTTTTTAATATTATTAAAAGGTATTATAGATTCATGTGATATTCCATTAAATGTTTCTAGATCTAGTATACAATATAATAATAATATAATAAAAATATCAAATTATATTGTAAGAAAAATATGTAATAAAATAGAAGATGAAATTAAAAATAATAGAAATATTTTAGAAACAAAATGGAAATATATTGAAACATTGGTAACATATGGTATTATAAGTAATGATTATTTTTTACAAAATAATAGTAATATAATGTTATATTATACTGTACAAAATAAATTTTTTACTATAGAAGAATTAAAAAAAGATATTATAAATAATAAAAAACAAATAAGTAAAGATAATAAAATAGTTATTTTATATTGTACAAATTATAATAAACAATATAATTATATTGTAGATGCTATAAATAAAGGTTTTAAAAATATTATAATATATAATAATCCTATGTTTTATCATTTAATTCAAAAATTAGAAATGTTAAATAATAATTTATTATTTGTTAGTGTAGACTCTGATTTAACAGATATTATACAAGAAGAAGTTAATGATAATAATAATATTTTAATTGATAAAAATAAAATAGAAGAATTAAAAATTTTAATAAAAAAAAATTTAGATTTAAATGAAAATTTTAATATTAAAATAAAAAAATTATCATCATCTTTACAACCTATAATTTTTACAATACCTGAATTTATAAATAGATTAAAAAAAATAAATAATTTTAATAATAATAAAATATCAAATAAATATAATAATATTATAATTAATATAAATAATAAAATTATAAAGAATATTTTAAATGAAAAAAAAAAAGAAATTAAAAATAATATGTTAAAGAACATATTAAATTTATATTTAATATTAAATAATTTATTAAAAGGAGAAAAATTAAATTTATTTATTAAAAATTTAATTAATGAACTTTATATAAATAACAAATAATTTTAATGAGATATATATAATTTATATTATATCTCATTAATATGATTTACCAAAAACTACTCTTTTATATGATTTTTTACCACTATATATACATCTTCCTTTTTCTTTAAATTTATTAGGAATACATCTTATAGTAGCTTTTGTTTCTTCTTTTATTTTTAATTCTGTTTTATTATTTTTATCCCAATGTGATATTATAAAACCACAGTTATTATATATTTTTTCTTTAAATAAGTTATAATCATCTATAAAAAATGTTTTTTTTTTCATATTTTTTTTAGCTTTTATATATATATTTTTTTGTATTTTATTTAAAATTTTTATTATTTTTTTTTTAAAATTATTAATATTTAAATAATATTTTTTAAAATTATCTCTTCTGGTAATTTCCATAATATTTTTATCTATTTCTTTTTTACCTATAGTTATTCTTATTGGTACTCCCATTTTTTCATATTTAAAAAATTTATTACCTGGTGTTATATATTTATTATTATCATATTTTACTTTTATTTTTATTTTTTTTAAATTATTAATAATTTTTTTTATTATATTATTAATTTTATTTTTGTAAATTAAATTTTTATTATTAATAATAGGTATTATTACTACTTGTATAGGTGCTATTTTAGGAGGTAAAATTAAACCTTTATTATCAGAATGTATCATTATTATAGCTCCTATTAATCTAGTAGATATTCCCCATGATGTTGACCATACATATTTTTTTTTACCATTTTTATTAGTAAACATTACATTAAAAGCTTTAGAAAAATTTTTAGCTAAAAAATGTATAGTAGCTAATTGAATAGATTTACCATTATATTTAGTTAAAGATTCAAATGAATATGTATATTTAGCACCTGAAAATTTTTCTATATTTGTTTTATAACCTGATATAAATGGAATAGATAATTTTTTTTTTATTAAATTTTTATATATTTTTTTTATTATATTTATTTCAATTATTGCATCTTTTTTATAAGCATGAGCTGTATGACCTTCTTGCCAAAGAAATTCAGAATTTCTTATAAATATTTTATTTTTCATTTCTAATCTAACAACATTTGACCATTGATTAATTAATACAGGTAAATCTCTATAAGATTGTATCCATTCTTTATATGTATCCCATATTATTGTTTCAGATGTAGGTCTTATTATTAATTCTTCATTTAATTTTGAAGAAGGATCTATAATAACTTTATTATCTTTTATTTTTAATCTAGAATGAGTAACAATAGCACATTCTTTAGAAAAACTTTTAATATAATTATTTTCAATATTAAATAAAGATTTAGGTATTAATAATGGAAAATATACATTTTCATGATTAGTTTTTATTAACATTTTATTTAATATATTTTTAATATTTTCCCAAATTTTATATCCATAAGGTCTAAGTATCATAAAACCTTTAATTTTAGAAAAATAAGCTAATTTAGTAGATATAATTAAATTAATATAATCTTTATCTTTCATAAATAAATTTATTTTATTATTATAAATAATTTAATTATATTTTTTTAAAAAAAATAAATAATATTTATTTGTTAAATAATGAAAAAAATAATATATAATGCAAAAAATCAAATTTTCATATATAATTCTATAAATAGAAAAAAAGAAAAATTTATTCCTATTAAAAATAATTATATAAATATGTATGTGTGTGGTCCAACGTTATATAATTATATACATTTAGGTAATTGTAGAACTTTTATATTTTTTGATATTGTATATAGATATTTTAAACATTTAAATTTTAATGTTAAATATGTTCGTAATATTACAGATATAAATATAAATAATAATAATATAAATGATAAAAATTTAAACTTTCAGTATTTTAATTATATTACAATAATTCAAAAATATTTTTTAAATTTTAATAAAATTTTAAAAATATTAAATATTTTATCTCCTAATATAGAACCTAAAACTACATGTCATATAATTGAACAAATAGAAAATATAAAAAAAATAGTTAAATTAAATTTAGCTTATAAATATAATGGATCTATTTATTTTGATATAGAAAAATATAATAAAAAAAATGGAAATTATGGTAAAATATTAAATAATATAAATATTAAAAATGAATTTATAATTAAAAATAAATTTTTAAATGAAAAAAAAAATTTTTTTGATTTTGTTATTTGGAAAAAAAATAAAAATAATAATATTATAAAATGGAATTCCCCATGGGGAGAGGGGATACCTGGTTGGCACATGGGTTGTACTACATTAAGCAATAAATTTTTAGGAAATTATTTTGACATACATGGTGGTGGAAGTGATTTAAAATTTCCTCATCATGAATGTGAAATTTCTCAATCTAATGTAATAAATAATAATAATAATAATTTAGCTAAATATTGGTTACATACTAATATGTTAACTATAAATAATAAAAAAATGAGTAAATCTTTAAATAATTTTATTTTACCATATGATATTATTAATGGAAAATTAAAAATTACTAATTACAAAAAAATTAATCCTATAATTATTAGATTATATATTATACAAACTCATTATAGAAAAGTTATTAATTTATCTAAAAAATCAATAGAAAATGCAAAAAAAAATTATATATCTTTATTAAATTTTTTTAAAAAAGTAAAAAAAGTAAAAACTAAAAAAAAATCATCTATAGATGTTAATATATTATGTAATGAATGTTATAACTCTTTAAACGATGATTTTAATATACCATTATTAATATATAATTTATTTAAAATTAATAATTTTATAGATAAATGTATAAATAAAGAATTACAAATTACATTTAAAGATTTAGAAAAATTAAAAAAAATAATGAAAATTTTTATAATAGATATTTTAGGATTAAAAATAATTAAAAAAAAAAAAAAATTATTTAAAAAAAAAAAAATATATTTTTTAATTAAAAGTTTATTAAAAATTAGAAATAAAATGAAAAAAAAAAAAATGTATTATTTTTCAGATAAAATAAGAAAATTATTAAAAAATTATATATCTATAATAGATAAATAAAATTATTTTTTAAAAATTAAATTTACTGTTTTAAGTAATATGGTTCCTTATTATTTATTATATTATTTATATATTTATATATTTTATTATCTATAATCATAAATTTAATTGTTTTTTAAAAATTAAATATATAATAAATTAATTTTAATAAAAAAATAAATTTTTAAAAATATAAATTTAATAATAATTTAACAGTAATATTACATAAATATAAAAAATTACCTATTATTAATTTTTTTTTATATTATAAAGTAGGGTAAAAAAATGATCATAAAAATAAAAAATATTTTAACATTTTTTTTTAACATTTAATGTTTTAATGATATAATTTTTTTTTTAAAAGTAGTATTTTAAAATTAATAAAATTAAATGGTTGTATAAAAAATGCTTATAATACTAAATATGAAATATTTTATTACATTATTATTACATATAATAAAATTTAACTTTTATTTAATATTATATAATTTTAAATAATTTAATTAATATTAATAGTATATATAAAAAAAAAATAATAAATTATATTTTAAATAAATAAATTAATATAAAAAGTATTAAAAAAATATATAATAAATTATAATAATAGGTAATTATAAAAAATTTAAACATAAAATTAAAAATATTAATACTTTAAAAAAAATAATTTTTATTTTTAAAAAATTTTTTTTTAAAAATGATAAAAATTAAAAAAAAAAAAATAATATCAATATTAAAAAATATATATGATCCAGAAATTAATATTAATATATATGATATGGGCTTGATATATGATATTAATATAAAAAAAAAAGATATATTTATTATTATGACTTTAACTTCTCCTAATTGTCCATTATATAATAAAATATTAGAAGATATTAAAAATAATATAAAAAAAAAAATTAAAAAAATTAAAAATGTAAATATAAATATTACTTTTGATCCACCATGGAATAAAAAAATGATTAGTGAAGAAGCAAAATTAGAATTAGGAATATTTTAATTTTTATTAATTTTAAAATAAATTGAATTATAAAAACTAATATATTTATAAAATAAATTACAAAAAATTATGTATTTAATAGGTAGAATAAAAAATATTTTACATACTCAAAAATTTAAAAATAATTTTAAAAAAAAAAGTATAATAATAATAACTGATGAACAATATCCACAAAATATAATTATTGATTTTGTACAAGATAAAATAGATTTATTAAATTTTATTAAAATTAATGATAAAGTTAAAATTTTTATTAATATTAAAGGTAGAGAATGGATTAATAAAGATGGAATAAATAAATATTTTAACTCTATACAAGCATGGAAAATAGAAAAAATAAAAAATGAAAATTTATTTGAAATAAATTCAGATTATATAAATAATAAAAATGAAAACGATGAAAACATAGATGAAGACGATGAAGAAGAAAAAAAAAATAAAAAAATAAAAGATAATTTTAATGACGATGATTTACCATTTTAATTTTTATTACAAAAAAAATTAAATATTAATTAATTCTCCATTTATTAACGTTATAAATAAGTAAAATTAAAAAATAATTAATATAATTTAAATATTTATAGTTATATAAATTTTAAAACATAGTAAAAAAAAATATTAAATAAGTAAAAATAATAATTATATTTATTTATAATTTATATCTTAGTAAATTTATTATGTAATGATAAAAATAAAAAATATTGGAATTATAACTTCAGGTGGAGATTCACCTGGTATGAATGCAGCTATTAAATCAATAGTTAATTACTCTAATATAAATAATATTAATTGTTTAGGTTTTAAAAATGGTTATAATGGTTTAATAAATGGAGATATTATTAAATTATCAAATAATAATGTTAATAATATTATTGGTCTAGGAGGTACTATTTTAGGTTCTGGTAGATCAGAAGAATTTAAAAATAAAATAGGTAGAAAAAAAGCTTATAATAATATTATTAATAATAATTTAGATGGATTAATAATTATAGGTGGTGATGGGTCTTTTACTGGATCTATTATTTTTAATGAAGAATATAATTTTCCAATTATAGGTATTCCAGGTACTATAGATAATGATATATATGGTACTGATTTAACAATAGGTTATGATACTGCTTTAAATACTATTATATATGCAGTAGAAAAAATTCAAGATACTGCTAATTCTAATAATAGAATTTTTATTATAGAAGTAATGGGTAAAAATTTAGGATTTTTAGCTTTAAATAGTGGAATAGCTATTGGTTCATTAGATATTATAATAAATAAAGAAAAAAATAATAAATATAATATAAAAAGAATTATAAATTTATTAAAAAAAGGAGAAAAAAATTCTAATATTATAATAGTAGCAGAAAATAAAAATATAGGATATGCAGCTAAAAAAATATACAATCAAATAAAAGAAAAAATTGATAAATATGAAATTAGATATTCAATATTAGGTCATATACAAAGAGGTGGATCACCTACATGTTTAGATAGAATTTTAGCTATTAGATTAGGATTAGAATCTATTAAACAATTAATTAATTTTAAAAAAAATATAGTTATAGGTATAAAAAATAATAAAATTACATATATACCATTTAATAAATCTATTCAAAAATATAATAAAAAATTTGATGATAATATAAAACAAATTTATAAAGATATGTATTTAAAAGAGATATAAAATATTATATCTCCTTTATTTTATCCTAAATAAAATTTTAATATTTTACTTTTTTTTGATTTTTTTAATTTTTTAAATGCACTAATTTGTATTTGTCTAACTCTTTCTCTTGTTAATATAAACATTTTGGCTATTTCTTCAAATGTCATAGGTTTATTTCCAAATAAACCACAATAAAGAATTATTACTTGTTCTTCTCTTTTAGATAAAATTTTTAAACATCTTTTAATATCTCTTTTTAAAGATTCTTTATTTAATTTATTATCTGGTTTAGGTGAATCTTTATAACTTATAACATCATATAAATTTATACCTTCTCCTTCTATTAATGGTGCGTCTAATGATATATGTTTTCCTGAATATTTTAAAACATCTTCTACTTCCTTTTCACTAACAGATAAATATTTAGATATTTCTTTTATTGAAGGTTGTCTTTGTAATTTTTGTTCTAAATATGAACATACTTTATTTACTTTATTCAAAAAAGCTATTTTATTTGTTGGGGATCTTACACATCTAGAAAAATCAGCTATAGCTTGTAATATACATTGTCTTATCCACCAAACAGCATAAGATATAAATTTAAATCCTCTAGTTTCATCAAATCTTAAAGCTGCTTTTATTAAACCTAAATTACCTTCATTTATTAAATCAGATAAACTTAACCCTTGATTTTGATATTGTTTAGAAACTGATACAACAAATCTTAAATTAGATTTAACTAATTTATCTTGTGATATTTTTTTTTGTTTTTTATCTTTTTTACTAGCATTAATTTTTAAACCTTTATTTATTTGTTTAGCTAATTTAATTTCTTCTTCATAAGTTAACAAAGGTATTTTACTTATTTCATGTAAATATTTATTTAAAGATTCAGATTCTTCTATATTAGTAAATTTTTTAGTTATTTTTAATTTCTTCATTTGTTTTTTTAAACAATATTTTTCTAGATAATTTAATTTTACCAGTTTTTTTATCTTTTCCTAAATATTTAACTTTTATTAAATCACCTATTTTAAAAATATCTTCTATTTTTATAAATTTTCTAAAAGATATTTCAGATATATGTAATAACCCTTCTACTCCTTTTGACAATTCTACAAAAGCACCAAATTTTTTTATACTTTTAACTCTAGCTTTATATATATTTCCTTTTTTAGGTATAAAAACTATATCTTCTATTTTTTTTATAGCTTTATCTATGTTTTTTTTATCTTTACCAAATATTTCTATTATGCCAACATTATTTTTTTCAGTAATTATTATATTAGTTTCAGTATTAGATTGTAAATTTTGTATATTTTTACCACCTGTACCTATTATTATACCTATAAATTGTTTAGGAATTTTTATAATAAAAAATTTTGGTGATGTAGATTTTATATTTATTCTTGGTTTAGACAAAATATTATTCATTTTTTTTAATATATGTAATATACATTTTTCTGATTTTTTTAAAATTTTATAAAATATTTTTTTATTTAAAATATTTATATCTTTTACATCCATTTGACAAGATGTAATACCATTTTTAGTTCTAGTAATTTTAAAATCCATATCTCCATAATGATCTTCTTCACCTAATATATCAGATAAAATAATTTTTTTTTTTTTATATATTATTAATCCCATAGCTACACCCGCTACTGAATTTTTAATTTTAATACCAGCATCCATTAAAGCTAAAGTAGCTGCACATACTGTAGCCATAGAAGAAGACCCATTTGATTCTAAAATATCTGAAACTACTCTAATAGTATATGGATTGTTTTTAGGTATCATATTTTTTAATGATTTTTTAGCTAAATTTCCATGACCTATTTCTCTTCTTGATATACCTATTATTTTTTTTACTTCTCCTGTTGAAAAAGGAGGAAAATTATAATGTAAATAAAATTTTTCATTAGATTCTATAACTACATTATCAATTTTATTTACATCTATAGATGATCCTAAGGTAACTGTTGTTAAAGATTGTGTTTCTCCTCTTGTAAATAATGCTGACCCATGTACACCAGGTAAATAATCTACTATACCCCATATATTTCTTATATCATCAGGTTTTCTACCATCTAATCTTAAATTTTCATTAATTATTAATTTTCTTATACTTTTTTTTTTATAATTATTAAAATATTTATATATTAAATTTTCATTATTTTTTAAATAATCATCTGAAAATTTTTTTTTTATATTATCTAATAATATATTATATTGTTCGTTTCTATTTTTTTTAAAATTATATTTTTTTGATATTTTATATATTTTTTTATATGATAATTTTTTTATTTTTTTTTTTAATTTATAATTATCAATAGTATTAAATTTTTTTTTTTTTATTTTAATATATTTTTTAATTTTTTTTAAAAAATTTATTTGATCATTTATTTGATTTTTAATAATTTTATGAGAAATTTTTATAAATTTCAATAAATTTTTATTAGATATTTCTTTCATTTCACCATCTATCATTATTATAGATTTTAATGATCCTCCTATTATTAAATTTATATCTGATTTTTTAATTTCATAAATACTAGGATTTACTATAATTTTATTATTTATTCTTGCTAATCTAATTTGAGAAACTGGCCCATTAAAAGGAATTCCTGAAATTAATAAAGCAGATGATGAAGCTAATCCAACTAAACTATCAGGTAAAACTTTACTATCATAAGATAATAAAGATATCATTATTTGAATTTCTCTATTAAAATTTTTAGGTATAAAAGGTCTAATTAATCTATCAACTATTCTCATAGTTAATATTTCTTCTTCAGATGGTCTACCTTCTCTTTTAATAAATCCACCTGGTATTTTACCACCAGCATAAAATTTTTCTCTATAATCAATAGTTAAAGGCACAAAATTAATACTATCTTTTACTTCTTTACCTAAAACTACAGTAGATAATAATAATGTATTACCCATTCTTATAATTACAGAACCATCTGATTGATTTGCAATTTGTCCTGTTTCTATTATTATATTTCTATTATTATCTAATAATATTTTTTTTTTTATTAATTTATACATTTTTTTAAAAAACTTTATTATTTTCTAATTTTAAATTTTTCTTTAATTTGTAAATACAAATTAATATCTTTTTTTTTTATATATTTTAAATTTTTTTTTCTTTTATTAACTATTTTTAATAATGTTCTTTCAGTATTATAATCTTTATTATTTTTTTTTAAATGTTTACTTAAATTATAAATTTTAGTAGTTAATAAAACAATTTGATTTATATAATATTTTTTATTTATTTTATTTTTCATTTTTTTTAATTTTTATACCTAATTCTAATAATTTATCTCTTTCTATATAAGAAGGAGTATCTAACATTATATCTTTATTTTCATTATTTTTTGGAAAAGCTATAAAATCTTTAATATCTTTTTTATTTAAAAGTAATAAAATTAATCTATCTATTCCTATACCAATTCCTCCATGTGGTGGTGTACCATATTCTAAAGCATTTAAAAAAAAACCAAATTTATTATATATTTCTTTTTTAGATAAACCTAATAAATTTAATATATTTTCTTGTAATTTTCTATTATTAATCCTTATAGAGCCACTACCTATTTCAATACCATTAATTATTAAATCATAAGCATTAGAAATACTTTTATACAATTTTTTATTATTTATTTTTTTAGGTTTAGTAAAAGGATGATGAAAAGAATTATATTTTTTTTTTTTAAAATCATATTTAAATAAAGGGAAATCATAAATCCATATAGGTATATATATATTTTTATTATATTTAGAATTAAATAAAAAATTATTTATATTTTTTATAATATATTTATATATTTTATTATCTAATTTTTCTAATAATAATACTATTAATATATCATATTCTGAAAAAAAATTTTTATATATTATATTATTTAAAATTTTATTATTTAAAAAAATATTTATATTTTCTTTATTATATTTATTTTTTTTCATATCAAATATAAAAATTTTATATTTTTTATTTATACAACTATTTAACAATGATATTATATTTTCAATATTAACATTTAATATATTTAAAAAATTTGGTAATATAAAACTTAATATTTTATTATTATTAATTATTTTTTTTTTTATATATTTTTTTTTTATATCTATTTCATATAATTTATATCTTAAATCAGGTTTATCTGTATTATATATATTTATTACGTTTTTATAACTTAATTTTTTAAAATTTATAAAAGATTGATTATATAATTTATAAATTAAAAATTTAATAAATTTTTCTATTAAATAAATAATATCTTTTTTTTTTATAAAAGACATTTCAATATCTAATTGTGTAAACTCTGGTTGTCTATTATTTCTTAAATCTTCATCTCTAAAACATTTAACTATTTGAAAATATTTATCAATACCACCTATCATAAATAATTGTTTAAATATTTGAGGTGATTGTGGTAAAGAATAAAAATATCCTTTATAATTTCTAGATGGTATAATAAAATCTCTAGCTCCTTCAGATGAAGATTTAACTAAAAATGGAGTTTCTAATTCAATAAAATTATTTTTAATAAAAAATAATCTAATCATATTTATTATTTTAGATCTTATAATTAAATTATTTTTAATTTCATTTCTTCTAAAATCAAGATATCTATATTTAAATCTTATATTTTTATTTACTTTTGGTTTTTTTTCTATATTAAAAGGTAAAATTTTAGATTTATTTATTATTTTTATTTTTTTTACTAAAACTTCAATATCTCCAGTACATATATTTTTATTTTTTTTTTTTCTTTTTTTAACTATTCCTTCTATTTTAATAACATATTCATTTTTAATTGAATATTTATTTTCTTTAAAAACTAATAATTGAGTTATACCATAAAAGTCTCTTATATCTATAAAATAATAATTTTTCATTATTCTAATTTTATTAACCCACCCAGATAATATAACTTTTTGATTACAATTATATAATCTTAATTCTCCGCAATTATGTGTTCTATACATATTAATAAATAATTATATATTTTTTATAAAAAAAAATTTTAATTAAATAAAATAATATATTATATTTATTATTAATAAAATAAATGGTGAGCGTAGCTCAAATAGGTTAGAGCATCAGATTGTGGTTCTGAGGGTTGCTGGTTCAAGTCCAGTCGTTCACCTTTTTATAAATGAAAATAAAAAATAATTTTATTAAAATTAATAAAAATAAAATTAAAAAAATTATTTTATTAAAAAAAATACATAGTATTTTAAATAAAAAAATTAATTTAATTTCAAAAAAAAGTTTAAAAAATTTTTATATTAATCATATAGAATATTCTTTATCAATTATAAATATAATTAAATTTTTACCTAATAGTGAAATTATGGACGCTGGTACAGGTGGTGGTTTCCCTGGTATACCATTATCAATAATTTTTAATAGAACTAAATTTTATTTAGTTGATTCTATTAAAAAAAAAACAAAATGTTTAAAAATAATAATTAAAAAATTAAAATTAAAAAATGTATATATTTTAAATTCTAGAATAGAAAATGTATATAAAAAATTTGATTTTATAGTAAGTAGATATTTATGTAATATAAATAAGATATATATATTACTAAAAAATAACATAAAAAAAAAATCTATTCATTATATTCATAATGGTATTATATATTTAACAGGAGAGAAAAAAAAAAATATAAATATAAATAAATATTATTACATATTAAATATAAATAAATATATTAATAATAAATTTTATAAACATAAAAAAATTATATATATACCTATTTAAAAAATATTTATAAAATATGTTTTTTTTTAAAAAAAAATATTTTTTTTTTACTAGGAGAAAATAAAAAATTTTTATAATTAAAAAGTTTATATAAAAAAGAATTAATATTTAAAATATTTATAATATTATCTTTTTTATAAATTAATTTAGAAAACAAAATTAATATTATTTTTTTGATATTTATTTTTGTTTTTTTTTCTTTTATATTAATAAAAATATTATTAAATAATTCTATAATTATAGAATTATCTAAAAAATAAGGTATAGAATATATATAAATTATTCTTTTTTTTATTATTATTTTTATTTTTTTTTTTAAAAAAAAAAATAAAAATTTTATTTGTTTATTTGAAATAAAATAAGGAATATTAAATTTAATAGGTATTAATAATATTTGATTTTTATATTTTTTTTTAAAAACAAAAAATTTTTTAATGAAAATTATTTTATAAATAAAAAAAAAATAAATAAATATTTTATATATAAAAAAAAAAATAAAATTAAAAAATTTTTTAAAACAACAAATTATAAATTGTTTTACATATTTATTATTTTTAATTTGTATTTTTGTTTTATTAGGTAAAATATTAATATTTATATATTTATTATTTATTTTTAAAAAAATTAAATAAATTAAATTTTTAATATTAATATATTTATATAATAAATTATTTATTATTTTATAATATTCTATATTTTTTATATATCTATTATTTATAAAAATATATTTTATTTTTATTTTTTTACTTTTAAAAAAATTTATATATTTTTTATTAAAAAAATAAAATTTTAATTTTATTTTTTTTTTTTTTTTAAAATTTAAAAATAAATCTTTTTTAAATTTAATTTTTTTTAAAAATATATTATATATTCTATCTATAAGTGAAGATTTATTTAAATTAAATATTAATTTTTTATTATTATATAATTTAAAATTTATTTTATTATAACATATCATTATTTTATATAAATCTTTAATTATTTTATTAAATTCATATTCTTTAGATAATAAAAATTTTTTTTTTTGGGGGATATTATAAAAAATATTTTTTATTATAAAACAACTACCATTATTACAAACAAATGGTATTTTTTTTATTATTTTACCATATTCTATTATTATTTTAAATCCTATTTTACTTAATTTATGTTTTGTTATTATTTCCATTATAGAAATACTAGAAATAGAATACAAAGCATTTCCTCTATATCCTATAGTTTTAATATTAAATAAATCATCTATTTTTTTAATTTTAGAAGTAGTACCGTTTTTAAAACTTATAATTGCATCATTATATAACATACCATAACCATCATCTATAACAGTAATACAATCTGTAAAATTATCTATATTAATAGATATATTTTTTGATTTTGCATCTATAGAATTTTCTACTAATTCTTTAACTATAGATGAATAATTTTTTATTGTTTCCCCTGAAGAAATTTTATTTAATATTTTTTCTGGTAAAAATTTAATAATATTTTTCATTTTTTTTTAAAAAATATTAATTTTTTTCCTTTTTTTATCATCAATTTATATGCTTCTTTATAATTATTTTTTATATAACCATTAATTATAGAGTTTTTAATATATTTTTTAATTTTACCTATTATTTTACATGGTTTAATATTAAATTTTTTCATTATATCATTTCCAGTAATAGGTATTTTCATATTATAAATTTTATCTCTTTTTTCTATTTTTTTTATTTTTTTATATAAATTATTTACTTTTTTAATTAATTTTTTTTTTTTATTAATGTTTTTAGTAGTTATATCACAATTACATAATTTAATTATATCTTTAATATTATTTTTACCTATTTCATAAATAAATTTTCTAATAGTAGAATTTTTAACATTTTTTTTAGATAAACATATTGGTTTGTTACTATATTTTATAATATTTTGTACATATTTCATATTATTTTTCATAGGTAATTTTAATCTATGAAAAATTTGAGGAATCATATTTGATCCTATTATTTCATGTAAATAAAATGTCCATCCATTTTTATGAATATATTTTTTAGATATTGATTTCCCTATATCATGTAATAAAGTTGCCCATTTTAACCATAATTTATTAGTTAATTTACTAATATTATCAATTACATTTAATGTATGTAAAAAATTATCTTTATATGAAAAACCATTATAATTAGTTTTACCTTTTAAATCAACAAATTCAGGTAATATAATAGATAAAAAACCAAATTTATACATTAATTTTAACCCTATTGAAGGTTTATCAGATAATATTATTTTATTAAATTCTTGAATTATTCTTTCTATAGATATAATTCTTATTCTATCTCTATTTTTTAAAATTGATTTTATAGATTTTTTATTAATTTTAAAATTTAATTGACTAGAAAATCTAATAGCTCTTATCATTCTTAAAGGGTCATCATAAAAAGTTATATTAGGATTTATTGGTGTTTTAATTATTTTTTTTTTAATGTCATTTATCCCATTATATGTATCTATAATATTACCAAAATCATTTATATTTAAACTAATAGCTATAGAATTTATAGTAAAATCTCTTCTACTTTGATCATCTTTAATAGATTTAAAAATTTTTATATTAGGTTTATTATTATATATATTATATGTTTCTTTACGTGTACTAACAAATTCTATGTTATATGTTTTATATTTAACAATAGCAGTTTTAAATCTTTTAAAATAATATATTTTTTTAGAAAATATAATTTTTGCAAATTTTTTAGCTAAAATAATACTATCACCAGTAGTTACAATATCTATATCTGTATTGTATTTTTTTTTTAAAAATAAATTTCTTACATATCCACCTATTAAATAAGATTTATAATTTAATATTTTACTTAATTTAGAAATTATTTTAAATATTTTATTATTATTTAATTTTAATAAAATTTTTTTTTTATATTTTTTTAACAACATAATATTAATAAAATAATTAAATTAAATAAAAAAATTAATGATTAAAATAAAAAAAAAAATATTATGTATAGATTATGGATATAAAAGATCAGGTATATCAATAACAGATTCAACAAATAAAATAGCTTTAGGATTATGTTGTATTAAAAGTAATAATTTATTAAATTTTTTAAAAAAAATTATTATTAAAGAAAATATATATATAATAGTTTTAGGTGAACCTAAAACATTAAATAATAAAAATCAAGATATTACAATAAAAATATACGAAATTAAAAATAAAATTTTAAATATGTTTCCAAAAATTAGAGTTGAATTAGTAGATGAAAGATTTACTTCAAAATTAGCTGAATATTGGTTATATTTTATGAATATTAAAAAAAAAAATAAAAAAAATAAAATAAATATAATTAGTTCTATTTTAATATTACAATCTTTTTTAAAAAAAAAAAAAATATGATATTACCTATATTATTATATGGAAATAAAAAATTAAGAAAAAAAAATATAAAAATATATAATAATAAAAATATTATAAAAATTATAAATAATATGTTTGATACTATGTATTTTTATAAAGGTATAGGATTAGCAGCTCCACAAATAGGTAAAAATATTAATTTATTTATAATAGGAATTAAAAATATTAAAATTACTGTTATTAATCCAAAAATTATAAAATATAGTAAAAAAAATATTATAAGTAAAGAAGGTTGTTTAAGTTTACCTAATATATATGAAAAAATAGTAAGAAAAGAAAATATATTAGTTAAATATTATGATTATAAATGGAAAAAACATATTAAAAAATTATATAATATTTTATCTATAATATTTCAACATGAATATGATCATATTAATGGTAAATTATTAATAGATTATTTATCAAAAAAAAAAAAAAATAAAATTAAAAAAAAATTAAATTTATTATATTAAACATATATTTTTTATTATTATTATATTATGGATTTACTTAAAAAAATAAATAATAATTGGATTAAAAAATTTTCTTATCCATTAATAATATCTGGACCATGTAGTGCAGAAAATGAAAAACAAATTTTAAAAATTTCTAATAAATTAAATAAATCATATGTAGAAATATTTAGATCTGGAATATGGAAACCTAGAACTAAACCAGGTATGTTTGAAGGAGTAGGTGAAAATGGTTTAAAATGGATGGTTAAAGCAAGAGAAAAAAATAATATTTTATTAGCTACTGAAGTTGCAAATAAACATCATATAAAATTAGCTTTAAAATATAAAATAGATGTTTTATGGATAGGAGCTAGAAGTACTTGTAATCCTTTTACAATGCAAGAAATAGCTGATAATTTAAAAAATTATAATAATATTGTTTTAGTAAAAAATCCTTTAAATTTAGATATTGAATTATGGATAGGATCTATAGAAAGATTGATAAAAAATAATATTAAAAATATAGGATTAATTCATAGAGGTTTTTCTATATATAAAAGTTATAAATATAGAAATGAACCATGTTGGTTAGAAGTATTAAAATTAAAAAAAAAATATCCTAATATACCTATAATATGTGATCCTTCACATATAGCTGGAAATACTGAAAGAATTTATGAAATTTCAGAAAAAGCTATAAATTTTGGATATGATGGATTAATGATAGAAACTCATAACAACCCTAAAAAAGCATTAAGTGATTCTAATCAACAAATTACTCCTGAAAATTTAACAAAAATATTAAATAAAATATTATTAAAAAAAAAAATCAATAAACAATATATAAATGATTTAAATATGTATAGAACAAATATAAAAGAAATAGATGAAAATATAATTCATTTATTACATAATAGATTTATAACTTCTAAAAATATTGGTAAAATTAAAAATAAATATAATATAGAAATATTACAAAAAGAAATAATGTTAAAGATTAAAGAAAATTACAAAAAAATGTGTAATGTTTTAAATTTAGATGAACATTTAATACAACAAATTTTTGACGAAATACATAAAAAATCAATAGAAATACAAATTAAATAATTTTTTTAAAAAATATTAATTAAGTTATAAAATTATTAAAAATAAATTTATAACTTAATTAATATTTTTTTTAAAAATTATTATAATCTTTATTTTTTTTTTTATCTTTTTTTTTTATTATTTTTTTTATATCATATATTTTTTTTCTTTTAGATATAAAAATTTCTAATTTAATAAATCCACTATAAGAATAAAAAATTTTTGTAGGTATTATAGTTAAATTATTATTTTTTATTTTTTTATTAATTTTATTAATTTCTTTTTTTAACAATAATAATTTAATATTTCTTATTTTTTTATTATGTATTTTAAAATTATAAATATATATTTCATTATTTTTAATTTTACAATAAGAAAGATATATATTAAATTTATTTTGTCTTATTAATTTTACTTCTTCACCAAATAAAATCATACCAGCATTAAATTTTTCTATTAAATAATAATCATAATAAGCTTTTTTATTTATTATATTTTTTTTTTTCATTTAATTAATTAACAAAAAAAAATAATATGATCACGACAGGATTCGAACCTGTGACCAACTGCTTAGAAGGCAGTTGCTCTATCCATCTGAGCTACGTGACCAATTCATAATATTTATAAATTAAATTATAGGTCGGGGTGACAAGATTTGAACTTATGATCTCCTGGTCCCAAACCAGGCGCGATAATCCAGACTACGCTACACCCCGTCGGAGAGTATGGGATTTGAACCCATGTAGCTAATAAATAAAGCTGACAGTTTAGCAAACTGTTCCGTTAAACCACTCCGGCAACTCTCCAAAATTAACAAATTAACACAATACTAATTATATTATAAATATAATTAAAAAACACATTATTATTAATCATTTATTTTTTTTTTATATAAAATATTTTTATTCTATATTAATTAATGATAAAAAAATTTTTTGAGGTAAATCTACTTTACCTATTTTACGCATTTTTTTTTTACCTTCTTTTTGTTTTTTTAATAATTTAATTTTTCTAGATATATCACCTCCATAACATTTTGATGTTACATCTTTTCTAAAAGATGATATAGTTTCTCTAGCTACTATTTTATTATATATATATGCTTGTATTGGTATTTCAAATTGTTTTTTAGGTATTAAATTTTTTAATTTTTTACATATATTTTTACCTTTTATAAATGCATTAGTTATATGAGATAAAAATGAAAAACCATCAACAATTACATTATTTATGTATATATCTACTTTTACTATATTAGATTTTTTATAACCAATAAAATTATAATTAATTGATGTAAATCCTTTAGTAATAGTTTTTAATTTATTATTAAAATCATATATTATTTCACTGTAAGGAATATCAAATTTTAATTTTATCTTTGATAATGATATATATTCTTGATTTTTAAAAAAACCTCTTTTATTAATACAAAATGATATTATTTTTCCTATATATTGACTATTAGTTAATATATTAATTTTTACATATGGTTCTTTAATATAAAAAATATCATTTATATTAGGAAATTTTAATGGATTATTTATAATAATTTTTTTTTTATTTTTTAATATTATTTTATAATTTACATTAGGAATAGTAGTTATAATTATAATTTTATATTCTCTAAATATTCTTTCTTTAATTATTTCAAAATGTAAAATTCCTAAAAAACCACATCTAAAGCCAAAACCAAATGAATTAGAAAAATCTTTGTAATAAGTAAATGAAAAATCATTTAATTTAAGTTTTTTTATAGCAATTTTTAAATTATTATAATCGTTATTATCGATAGGATATATACCTATATAAAAAATAGGTTTTATATTATTTAATTTAACTATTTTTTTAGTTTTTATATCATTATTATAAACAATAGTATCACCTATAATAATATTATCTATATTTTTTGTTTTATATAAAAAAAAACCTACATTACCAGCGTATATTTTATTATTTGTTTTAATTTTTTTTTGTAATGACCCCAATTTATCTACTTTTATAATTTTTTTATTAGATAATAATTTTATTTTATCATTATTTTTAATAATTCCATTAAATATTCTAAAATATATTATTACTCCTTTATAATCATCATAAAAAGAATCTATAATTAACGCTTGTAAGGGTAAATTAATATTTCCTTTTGGACAAGGTATTTTTTCTATTATATATTTAATTAATTTTTTAATACCTATACCTTTTTTAGCACTTATATGTAAAATATCTTTATCATTACATTTAATTAAATTTTTAACATCTTTTTTTACATTATAATAATCTATATTTAAATCTATTTTATTTAATACAGGAATAATATAAATTTTTTTTTCTAAAGCAAAATTAAGATTTGATATTGTTTGAGATTGAATATTTTTTGATATATCTATCAATAATATAGCTCCTTCACATGCTAAAATAGATTTATATACTTCATATGAAAAATCAGCATGACCAGGTGTATCTATTAAATTTAAAGTATATATATTTTTTTTATATTTATATTTTATTTGTACTATATGATTTTTAATAGTTATACCTTTTTCTTTTTCTAAATCCATATTATCTAATAATTTATTTTTATTTTTAATAGTTTTTGTATATTTTAACAATTGATAAGCTAATGTACTTTTTCCATGATCTATATGTGCAATAATACAAAAATTTCTTATATATTTCATATAAAATTTTTAATAAATTAGTTTTTTATAATTATAATATTATTAGGTATAATTTAAAATTTAAATTACTAATAATTAATTATAACAATGTTTGAAAAAAACTTTATTAATAAAATTAAAAATAATAATATATATAATTTATTAATAAATTATGGTAAAAAAATACCATTTTACCCACAAAAATATAAAATTAATAAATATTTATTAAATGATTGTCAAACTAATGTATGGTTATTTTTTTTTTATAAAAAAAAAAAAATATTTATTTTAGGTAAATCAAATTCTAACATAATTAATGGTATTATATATTTAATTATAAAAATATATTCTAATAAAACTCCTATAGAAATATTAAAATATAAAACAAAATTATTTAATAAAATTAAATTAGAAAAAATTTTATCTATAAATAGATATATAGGTATTTTAAATATAATTAAAAAAGTTAAATTAAATGCTTTAAAATATATAAATTTTAAAAAATAATAATTAAATAAAATATTTATTTAATTATTATTTTTTAAAATTACTTAAATTATTTAATTTACATCATTCCTCCTCCTGAAGATGGCATTTGAGGTAATGAAGAATCTTCTTTATTTTTTATTTCTGTTATTACACATTCAGTAGTTAAAAACATACCTGCTACAGAAGCTGCATTTTCAAGAGCTACTCTAGTAACTTTAGTAGGATCAATAATACCAGCTGAAAACATATTTTTATATTTACCTACTTTAGCATCATATCCAAAATCTCCTGTTCCTTCACATACTTTAGATACTACTACTGACCCTTCTTCTCCAGAGTTTTCTACTATTTGTCTTAAAGGTTCTTGTAAAGCTCTTTTAATTATTCTAAAACTTGTTTGTTCTTCTTGATTATCTATTTTAATATTATCTAATACTTTAATAGCACGTACAAGGGCTACACCACCTCCTGCAACTATACCTTCTTCTACAGCTGCTCTAGTAGCATTTAAAGCATCATCAACTCTATCTTTTTTTTCTTTCATTTCTACTTCTGAAGCAGCGCCTACATATAAAACAGCTACTCCACCAGATAATTTTGCTAAACGTTCTTGTAATTTTTCTTTATCATAATCAGATGTACTTGTTTCTATTTGTGATTTTATTTGTTTTACTCTAGCATCTATTTCTATTTTTTTACCAAATCCATTTACTATAATAGTATTTTCTTTTTCTATAGTAATTTTTTCACATTTACCTAAATAATCTATTT
Organism: Candidatus Shikimatogenerans bostrichidophilus; assembly: GCA_029851265.1. Taxonomy (GTDB): domain Bacteria; phylum Bacteroidota; class Bacteroidia; order Flavobacteriales; family Blattabacteriaceae; genus Shikimatogenerans; species Shikimatogenerans bostrichidophilus_B. The sequence continues at coordinate 120,925 of CP099827.1, read as the reverse complement.
TTATATCTTCTAATTTATTACCTAATTCTTCTGAAATAACTGTACCACCAGTTAATATAGCTATATCTTCTAAAATTAACTTTCTTCTATCACCAAAACCAGGTGCTTTTACAGCAACTACTTTTAAAGAACCTCTAATTTTATTTACAACAAGAGTTGCTAAAGCTTCTCCTTCTACTTCTTCAGAAATTATTAAAAGTGGTTTACCTGATTGAGCTATATGTTCTAATAATGGTATTAAATCTTTCATAGAAGATATTTTTTTATCACATAATAAAATATATGGATTATCTAATTCAGCTATCATTTTATCAGTATTAGTTACAAAATAAGGAGATTGATATCCTCTATCAAATTGCATACCTTCTACTACATCAACAGTAGTTTCTATACCTTTAGCTTCTTCAACTGTAATTACTCCATCTTTACCAACCTTTTCAAAAGACTTAGCTATTAATTTACCTATTGTTTCATCATTATTTGCAGATATAGTAGCTACCTGTTTAATTTTTTCATTATTACAACCTACTTCTTTAGATTGATCTTTTAAATTTTTAACTATTGCACTAACAGCTTTATCTATTCCTCTTTTTAAATCCATAGGATTAGCTCCAGCTGCTACATTTTTTAAGCCTTCTTTTATTATAGATTGAGCAAGTAAAGTAGCTGTAGTAGTACCATCACCTGCTACATCATTAGTTTTAGACGCTACTTCTTTTACCATTTGTGCACCTAAATTTTCTATAGGATCTTCTAAATCTATTTCTTTAGCTACTGTAACACCATCTTTTGTAATTTGTGGTCCACCAAAAGATTTTTGTAATACTACATTTCTACCTTTAGGACCTAAAGTAACCTTTACAGCATTTGCTAATGCATCAACACCTTTTTTTAATTTATCTCTTGCATCAATATCAAATTTTATATCTTTTGACATATTTTTTATTTTTTTTTTTAGTTATTATTTATATATTATTGCAAAAATATCACTTTCATGCATAATTAAATATTCTTTATTATTAATTTTTAATTCAGTGCCCGAATATTTACCATATAAAACTTTATCTCCATTTTTAACAGTCATATTATATTTTTTTTTACCTGATCCAACAGCTATTACAATACCTTCTTGAGGTTTATCTTTAGCTGTATCAGGTATTATTATACCAGAAGAAGTTTTATTATCTACAGGTAAAGGTTCTATTATTACACGATCATGTAAGGGTTTAACATTAATTTTTTTCATAATTATATTTTTTTTAAAAAAATTATTTAATATATAATAAATAGTAAAAAAACTTAATTTAAAAATATTTTTTAATTTTTTAATTCACCTATTAAAGTAGCTGAAGTATTACTAATAATTTTTACATTTACTAAATCACCTATTTTTGATTTGTTTTTAGGAAATACTATTACAGAATTTTGAGAATTTCTCCCAAAATAATAATTATTATCTTTTTTTGAAATACCTTCAATTAAAACTTCTTGAATAGTATTAATATATTTTTTTAATTTTAAATATGAATGTTTTCTTTGTAAATTTATTATTTCTTTTAATCTTAATTTTTTAATAATTATAGGTACATTATCTTTTAATTTTTTAAATGCATAAGTACCTTTTCTATGAGAATAACAAAACATATATCCAAAATCATATTTTATATATTTCATAATATTTAATGTATCTAAATGATCTTTTTCTGTTTCAGTACAAAAACCAGTTATTATATCATATGATAATGAACAATTAGGTATAATATTTTTAATTAATTCTACCAATTTAATATATTCCATTCTAGTATATTTTCTATTCATTAATTTTAATATTCTATTACTTCCTGATTGTACGGGTAAATGTATATATTTACATATATTATCATATTTTTTCATAATTTTAATTACATCTAAAGACATATCTTGTGGATTAGAAGTACAAAATCTTATTCTCATATTTGGTAATGATTTAGAAATTTTTTCTAATAATTGAGAAAAATTAATTGTTTTATTTTTTTCTTTTATTATTTTTTTTTTAATATGATTTTTTTTACACCATAAATATGAATCTACATTTTGACCTAATAAAGTAACTTCTTTATAACCCATATTATATAATTTATTACACTCTTTAATTATATTATTAGGACTTTTACTTCTTTCTCTTCCTCTAGTAAAAGGTACTACACAAAATGTACACATATTATCACATCCTCTAGATATAGTTACAAAAGAAGTAACTTTATTATAATTATATAATTTAGTAGGAAAAATATCTGAATATGTTTCTTCATTAGATAAAATAATATTATAAAAATATCTATTATCATTATTATTAAATGATTTAATTATATTTGGTAATTCCCTATATTTATCAGGTCCTATTACAAAATCTAAAATTTTTTTTTTAAAAAAAAATTTAGAATCTATTCTTTTAGCCATACAACCTATTATACCTAATAAAAAAAATTTTTTTTTTTTTTTAATAGAATTTAAAAATAATAATCTATTATAAATAGTTTCTTCAGCTTTTTCTCTTATAGAACATGTATTAATCAAAACTAAATCAGCTTTATAAATATTATTAACATAAAATAAATTATTTTTAGTTAAAATACTTATTATTATTTCATTGTCATATATATTCATTTGACAACCATAATTTTCTATATAAAAATTTTTTAACATTATTAATTTATTTTTAATAAATTATTATTTATAATCATTCTTTTTAATTCATATACAAATAATTCTATATCTTTTTTTTTATTATAAATACTAAAAGATATTCTAATAGAAGTAGTATTTTTTAAATTTTTAATATTTAAAATATTTTTAATTACATGAGATTCATTATTCTTATTACAAGAACTACCTTTAGATATAATAATACCTCTTAAATCTAATTTAATATGTAATAAATCATCTTTTATAGGTAATCTTATATTTAAAATATAAAAAGAACTTTTAATCATATTTTCTGATAAACCATTAAATTTAATATTATTTATATTTTGTTTTAATAAAAAAATACAATATTTCTTTAAAAAAGAAATATATTTTTTTTCATATAAAAAATTATTTTTACTTAATTCTAAGGCTTTATATAAACATATAATACCATATAAATTTTCTGTTCCTGATCTTATTCCCTTTTCTTGATTACCACCAGTAATAAATTTATTTAAAATAAATCCTTTTTTTATAAATATAAAACCTATACCAAAAGGTCCATAAAATTTATGTGCACTAGCAGTAAAAAAATTACATAATAAATTTTTAACATTTATTTTATAATGACCAACAAATTGAACTAAATCTGAATGAAATAAAATTTTATATTTTTTACATATTTTACCAATTTTATAAATATTATTAATATTACCTATTTCATTATTTATATACATAATACTTACTAAAATTCTATTTTTTTTATATATTTTTTTTATTTTTTTTTTAAATTTTTTTAAATTTAAATTACCTAATTTATCATTATCTATAAAAAATAAATTTATTTTTTTTTTATTATTTATATCTAAAATAGTATTTAAAACAGATAAATGTTCTATTTTAGAACTTATTATATAATTAATATTATATGTTTCTACTACAGATCTTATAATTATATTGTTACCCTCTGTACCTCCAGAAGTAAAAATAATTTCTGATGGATCACAATTAATTATTTTTGATATTTTTTCTCTAGAAATTTCTATATATGATTTAGATTTTCTTCCTAAAAAATGAAAAGAAGAAGGATTAAATAAATATTTATTTTCTATATATTTTTTATAAATTTTAATAATTTCTTTTCTCATTCTACTATTAGATGCATTATCTAAATTTATTATACTTCTATTCATGATTAAATTTAAATTTTACCTGGTAATCTAGGAAAAGGTACAACATCCCTAATATTTTTCATACCTGTTATAAATTGTAATAATCTATCAAAACCTAAACCAAAACCACTATGATATATAGTACCTAATTTTCTTATATTTAAATACCATTTTATTTTTTTTATATTCATATTTTTTTTTTTTATTATTTTTAATAATTTTTTATATGAATGTTCTCTTTCAGATCCACCTATTATTTCTCCTATATAAGGAAATAATATATCTATTGATTTAGTAGTTATATTATCTTTATTAATTTTCATATAAAATGGTTTAATATTTTTAGGATAATTATATATTATTAAAGGTAATAATTCTTTTTTAAATATTTTTTCAAATAAAATTTTTTCATGTTTTGAACCTATATCGTCACCCCAAAAAATTATTTTATTATTTATACTTTTTAATAACTTAATTACTTTATTATAACTTATTTTAATAAATTTTTTTTTTTGTATATTTTTTAATAATTTTATTAAATTTTTACCATTTTTATTATTATTTTTTTTATGATAATATTCTAAATATTTTAATTCTTCTATACAATATTTTAAAATTTTTTTAATTAAATATTTTATTAATTTTACAGATAATTTAATTATATCTTTTAATTTATAAAACATAATTTCAGGTTCAACCATTAAAAATTCTGATAAATGTTTATTTGTATTAGAATTTTCAGCTCTAAAAACAGGACCAAATGTATAAACCTTACCTAATCCTAACATTGCACTTTCAGCTTCTAATTGACCAGAAACAGTTAAATTTACTTTACATTTAAAAAAATCATTTTTACAATTTAAATTATTTTTTTTATTTTCAAAATCAATAGTAGTTACTCTAAATGTTTCACCTGCTCCTTCAGCATTATTATTACTTATAATAGGAGTGTTAATATAATAAAAATGTTTTTTTTTGAAAAAATTATGTATTTGTATATATAAATTATGTCTTATTTTCATTATAGAAGAAAAAATTTTAGTTCTAAATCTTAAATATATTTGTTTTCTTAATTTTGATAAAGAATGAAATTTATTTTGTAAAATACTTTTATCAAAAAATTTTTTATCTATTTTACCATATAATTTAATATTTAATGGTAACATTTCAACATCTTTATTATTTTTATGTAATTTTAACTTACCAAAAATTTTTATAGGATTTCCTATATTAATTTTTTTTAATTTTTTTTTAAATATTTCTTTTTTTATAACTACTTGTAAATTTTTTATTGTTGATCCGTCATTAATTTCTAAAAAAAAATTATTTCTAAAAAATTTTATCCAACCTTTAATTAATAAATTTTTATTTAAAAATTTATTTTTATTTATTATTATTTCTTTTATAGAATAATAATATTTCATATTTTTTTTTTATTTTTATTATTAATTTATATTTTTAATATTTCATTTTTTTTAATATTAAAAATATCATTTATTTTTAAAATACTTTTATCAAAAATATTTTTTATTTTTTTTTGTATATTTTTTTTATCATCCTTAGAAAAAATTAAATCTTTTTTTAAATTACTATTAAATTTATTTCTAATTAATCTTAAAGAAACTTTTACTTTTTCTAATTCAATTTTTATTTTTTTTATTAATTCTTTCCTTTTATCTTCTGAAAATAAAGATAATTTAAAAAATATACTATTTTTTTTATTAAAAATTGAACCTCCTATATTATTATATAATAAACTTTTTTTTATTATATTAATATTTTTTTTATCATATGGAGTAATTTTTAATGTTATTTTATCTATTACATTTATATTTGATATATTATATAAATAAAAATATTTATTATTAATATTTACTTTTATATTTTTTAAAATTGATGTATTAACTTTACCATAATGTATATTATATAAATATTTTTGAAAATATTTTATAGTATTATTAATATCTAAATCTAATTCTTTAAATATTTCATTTTGTTTCATTTATTTTTTTATTATTTATTATAATATTATTATAATTATTTTTTTTTAAAAAAATGATAGATAATATTATTAATTTTATATTTTTTTTATTATAGGTATGCCTAATATTTTCATTGATTTATCTAAAAATTTTAAAATTATATTACATATTATTAATCTTATATTTTTTTTATATATATTTTTTATATTTATTATTTTATTATTTTGATAAAATACATTTATTTTTTTAGATAAATCATAAACATAATTAGTAAAAATAGATGGATCATATTTATAAGCTGATTTATTAATTATGTTAGGATATTCTATTATATTTTTTAATATATCTTTTTCATTTTTTTTTATTAAATTTATATGTTTTTTTTTTATAATAAAATATTTATTTTTATTTTTTTTTAATATAGAATATATTCTAACATATGTATATTGTATATATATTCCTGTATTACCTTTTAATTCCAAACATTTATCAAAATTAAAATCAATTATTTTATTAGGATTAATTTTAATAAATTGATATTTTATAGCTCCTATTGATATTAATTTTAATATTTTTTTTTTATTATTATATTTTTTTTTTTTTTCTTTAAATTTTTTTATTACATTAATATACATTTTATCTATTAAATCATCAATAAAAATAATATTTTTACCATATCTTGATTTTATTTTTTTTCCTAAAAAATTAACTGAATTATAAGATAAATGAAATAAGTTATTATTTTTTATAGATAAATTAATTTTTTTTACAATTTCAAATAAAATATTAAAATGATATATTTGTTCATTACCTACAACATATATCAATAAATGTATTTTTTTATATTTTTTTAATCTATATATTAAAGTACCTATTTCCTGAGTTATATATAAAGAAGTTCCATTACTTCTTAATAAAATTATTTTTTTTTTTTTAAATAAAAAATAAACAGATTTATCTTTATCTAAAAAAAAAATTTTATTTTTAATTCCTTTATTAATTATTTTTTTACCTATAATATATGTTTTACTTTCATAAATTATTTCATCAAATTTTATATTTAATGCATTATAAGTTTTTTTAAATCCTTTATATGCCCATAAATTAATCATTTTCCAAATATATATACTATTAGTATTATTATTTTCCCATTTTACTAATTCATCATTAACTATAATTAATAATTTTGATAATTTTTTAGCTTTTTCATTATTAATGTTATATTTATACGATATATTTTTTATTTCTTTATTTAATTCTTTTTCAAACTTAAAATATAATTTACCAACAAAATGATCACTTTTTATATTATATGATAATGGAGTAATACCATTAAAAAATAATTTCCAAGAAACTATAGACTTACATATATGTATACCTCTATCATTTATAATTTGACTTTTAATAACCTTATAACCTAATTCATAGTAAATATTAGATATTGTATTACCTATTAACATATTTCTTAAATGTCCAATATGTAATGGTTTATTAGTATTAGGTGATGAATAATCTATAATAATAAGTTTATTATTATTATTAACATCATTAATAAATTTATTTATATTAAAATTTAATTTTAAAAATTTATTAATTATTTCTATATAAAAATAATTAGTTAAAAAAAAATTTAAAAAATTATTTTTAAAATTATATTTATATATATATTTTTTAAATTTTTTTATTATATAATTACCTAAATAAATACCAAATTTTTTTTTTTCTTTATCCTTTAAACAAAATATTGAAGAAATTATAATTGAAATATCACCATAATTATAATTTTTAGTATATAATATATTTATTTTTTCTATTTTTATATTATACATATTATATAATAATTTAATAGATATTTTATTTAATTTTTTAATAAATTTATTCATAATTAAAAAAAATTAAAATGACTTATATATTAAATATATATGAAAATAATAAATATATATTATCAAATATATCATATAATGGTAAATTATTATTTAAAATTAAAAAAAATAGTAATTCATTACATCAAAAAATAAAAAAAAGTTTAATTAAATATAAATTTAAAATAAATAAAATTAATGCTATTTGTGTAAATTTTGGACCTTCTATTTCATATACTAGAATAAGAATTATATTATCATCTGCTAAAGGTTTATGTTTATCATTAAAAAAACCATTAATTATGATTAATGATTTTTTAATATTAATAAATAATAAATTAAAATTAATAAAAAAATATAAAAAAATAAATTTTATAATATATTCATATAATAAAAAAAAAATATATATAATAAAATATAATTGTAATAAAAATATTTTTTATAAAAAAAAAAAAATTAAAAAATATAATTTTATAAAAAATATTTATTTTTTAAATATAAAATTTAAAAAAAAAAATTATAAATATCATAAAAATATATATTTTTATAAAATAAATTATAATGATATTATAAAATTATCATATGAATTTTATAAAAAAAAAAAATTTGTAAAAAATATTAATTGTTGTGAACCAATATATATATGAAAATTTTTAAAAAATATAAAATTAAAATATATAAATCTATATATAATTATAAAAAAACTATTTTTTGTATTAAAAGAAAAAAATTTTATATATTTAGTTATGAAGAATTATTAAGACAAAAAATTATATTATTTCTTATTTTAGAAAAAATGTATAAATTATATGATATATATGTAGAAAAATATATTAAAATAAAAAAAAAAATTAACAAAATAGATATTTTAGTTTATAAAAAAAAAAAACCATACTTGATAATAGAATGTAAATCACCTAAAAAAAAAATTACAAAAAAAAATTTTTATCAATTATTACAATACGGTAATGTTTTAAAAAATAAATATTTTTTTTTAACAAATGGTATAGAAAATATTTTTTTTAAAATTAAAAAAAAAAAAATAATTTTTATAAAAAAAATACCTAAAAAATATTAAATATTATATTCAATATATTCTATAAAATTTATTATTTTATTAGAATACCCTATTTCATTATCATACCAACATATTATTTTAAAAAAATTTGGATTTAACATAATACCGGCTTTAGCATCAAAAATAGAAATTCTAGTATCATCTAAAATATCTGTTGAAACTATATCATTATTAATATATCCTAATATTCCTGATAATTCATTTTTAGAATAAAATTTAATTATTTTTTTTATATTATCATAATTTGTAGATTTTTTTATTCTTATTGTTAAATCTACAATAGATACATTGTTTATATTAGGTACTAAATAAGAAATATCCTTAATTTTACCTTTTATTTCAGGTATTATTTTATATATTTCTTTATATATTTTTTTTTTATAAGGTATAATATTACATAAAATAGAACGTCCTAATATATAATTTTTATTTATATCATCTATTATATTAAAATCATTATAATTTGAATTTATTATAGTTATTAAACATTCAATAATTTCAAATTCTCTGTGTAATATTTTTAATATTGGTGATAAACAATTAGTTGTACTAGAAGCATAATATATAATATTATTATATTTATTAATTAATTTATGATTTACACCTATTACGAATATAGGTATATTTTCATCTTTAGGAGGATAAGTAATTATAACTTTTTTAGCACCATATTTAATATGATTTAATAAACTTTTTTCATCTATAAAATTTCCTGTTGTTTCTATTATATATTTAGCGTCTACAGATTTCCAATCTAAATTATCATTTTCATTAGTTATTCTTATAATATGTTTATTATTAACAATTATATTATTATATTTTTTATCTATTATTATATTTAATTTAGGTAATTTATGTATTGAATCATATTTTAAAATATATATTAAATCTTTAATATTTATTTTATTAATAGCTACTATTTTTATATTTTTATTTTTTATAGCACTATAAAATATCATTTTACCTATTCTATTAAAACCATTAATACCTATTTTTATCATTTTTTTTTTATAATTAATGAAATTACACATTATTTTAAATAAAAAAAAAAAAAATGTGTAAAAAAATCAATAAAAAAGAAATAATAGAATTAATAAAACTACAAAAATCAAAAAAAACAAGAAAAAAATCAAAAATATTTGTAGTAGAAGGATTAATAGAAAATAAAATGGCATTAAAGGGAAATTTTAAATTAAAAAAAATATTTTTTTGTAAAAAAATAATAATTAAAAAAAAAATAGATTTTTGTATTTTAAAAAAATTTATTTTTTTTGTAAAAAAAAATATATATAAAAAAATAACATATAGAAAAAAAACAGAAGGTATATTAGGAGTATTTTTTAAAAAAAAAATAAATTATGAAAATGAGTTAAACACATATATAAAAAAAAAAAAATATATGTTTTTAATTATAGATAATATAGAAAAACCAGGTAATATAGGTGCTATCATTAGAACTGTAGAAGCTACAAAAATAATAAATTTTATTATTGTTTATAATAATAAAGAAATATATAATCCTAATATTATTAGATCTAGTATAGGTTGTGTTTTTATTGTACCTATAATTAAATTATCATTTAATAAAATATTAAAATATATATTAAATAATAATATTTATTTATTAGGTACATCTATATATAAAAAAAATAATATATGTTTATATAATCAAAATTTTAATTTAAATAAAATTTGTATTATTTTTGGTAATGAACATAAAGGTATATCAAAAAAATGGTTTAAATATATTAAAAAAAATATACATATACCAATGTATGGAGAAATAAATTCTTTAAATGTAAGTGTTTCTGTATCAATGATATTATTTTTTATTATGATTAAAAAATATATAAAAAATAATATTTTTAAAAATTAAATTATTAATTATTTTTACTAATTATTTCATTTTTAATTTTTAAAAATATTTCTTTTTCTTTTTTTAAATATTTTATAACTTTTTCTTGACCTTTACCAATGTTTTTATTATATAAATTATACCATGAACCTTTTTTTTTAATTAAATTAATATTAACACCTAAATTAAATATTTCTCTATATTTACATATACCTTTACCATATAAAATATCAAATTCAGCAACTTTAAAAGGAGGATATAATTTATTTTTTACTACTTTTACTCTAACCTTGTTACCAATAATTTTATTTTCTTTAGTTTTTAAAAAACCAATTTTTCTTATATCTAAACGAATAGAAGAATAAAATTTTAATGCATTACCTCCTGTAGTTATTTCTGGATTACCAAAAATAACACCTATTTTTTGTCTTATTTGATTTATAAAAATAACAGTACTTTTTGTTTTATTAATTATACCTATTAATTTTCTTAAAGCTTGTGACATTAGTTTAGCATGTAATCCTAATTTATGTTCACCTATTTCCCCTTCTAATTCACTTTTAGGAATTAAAGCAGCTACAGAATCTATAACTATTAAATCTATAATTTTAGATTTTATTAAACTATCAACTATTTCTAAAGCTTGTTCACCATAATCTGGTTGAGATATTATAAGATTATTTAAATCTATTTTTAAATTTTTAGCATAATTTACATCAAATGAATGTTCGGCATCTATAAAAACACAAATTCCATTTTTTTTTTGTGTTTCAGATATTGCATGCATAGCTAATGTAGTTTTACCTGATGATTCTGGCCCAAATATTTCTATTACTCTACCTTTAGGATAACCTAATATTCCTAAAGCTAAATCTAAACTAATTGATCCTGTTTTTATAACTTTAATATTCATTTTTTTATAATTATTCATTATCATAATAGAACCTTTTCCATGATTATTTTCTATTATTTTTAATAATTTATTTATATTTTTTTTTATATTCATTATTTTAAATTTTTTTTAAAATTTTATATATTTTATTTTTATTTAATTTTATTTTTTTATTCTTTTTAATATTAAATGTTATTTCTATAAAAATTTTTTCACATATATGTTTTAGTCCTCTAGCACCTAACCCTAATTTAATAGCTTTATTAACTATAATATCTATAAAAGAATTATCTATTATTATTTCTATATTATCTATTTTAAATAATTCTATATATTGTTTAATTAAAGCATTTTTAGGCTCAATCATTATTTTTTTTAAATTTTTTTTATCTAATTTATTTAAATATGTTATAATAGGTAATCTACCAATTATTTCAGGTATAATACCAAATTTATGTAAATCTTTAATTGTTATATATTTTAAATAATTTTTATTTTTATATATTTTTTTTTTAACTTTATTATATCCTATTTTAATATTATTATTTATATTCATTCTATTTTTAATAATATTATTAATTCCCTCAAAAGATCCACCTACAATAAATAATATATTATTTGTTTTAATAGGTATCATGTTTTGTTCAGGATGTTTCCTACCTATAAAAGGAGAAATATATATTGTTGAATTTTCAAAAAGTTTTAATAAAGATTGTTGTACTCCTTCACCAGATACATCTCTAGTAATAGAAGGGTTACTACTTTTTCTTGATAATTTATCAAATTCATCTATATATACTATACCTATTTCAGTTAAATTAATATTATAATTAGATATTTGTAATAATCTTGTTAAAATACTTTCAACATCTTCACCCACATAACCAGCTTCTGTAAAAACAGTCGCATCAACTATTACAAAAGGTAATTTTAAAATTTTAGATATAGTTTTAGCTATTAAAGTTTTACCTGTTCCTGTATCACCTATCATTAATATATTAGATTTATCTATTTCTATATTTTCTTTTTTATTTATATTATTATAATAATATAATAATCTTTTTAAATGGTTATATATAGATACTGATATTATTTTTTTTGTATTTTCTTGCCCTATTATATAATAATCTAAAAATTTTTTAATATTTTTAGGATACTTAATTTTATTTTTTAATTTTAAAATAAAATTTTTATTATTATTTATAACATCTTTTTCAATGTATTCGTTTTTATATTTTTTATAAAAATTTTTAATACAATAATTACAAATATATATATTATTATTATTTATTAAACATAAAACTTGATTTTTATTTCTTTTACAAAAAAAACAAAAAATATTATTATTCATTATATATTTTATTTTTTATATAATATTTTATCTATCATACCATATTTTTTAGCTTTTTTTGAATTCATCCAATAATCTCTATCTGCGTCTTTTTCAATTTTTTCTATTTTATTATTTGTATGTAATGAAATAATATTATATAATTCTTTTTTTAATTTTTTCATTTCTTTTACTTTAATTTCTATATCAGATTGTTGTCCATTTATATTTTGTATTATTGGTTGATGTATCATTATTCTAGAATGTTTTAAACAATATCTTTTTCCTTTTTTACCTGAACATAATATTATAGCAGCCATAGATGCAGCTATTCCTACACAAGTAGTAGAAATATCAGAATTTATATATTGCATAGTATCATATATACCTAACCCAGAATATACATCTCCTCCAGGTGAATTTATATATATATTTATATCTTTTGAATTAATTGAATCTAAAAATAACAATTGTGATTGTATAATATTAGCTATATTACTATTAATTTCTGTTCCTATAAAAATTATTCTATCCATCATTAATCTAGAAAAAACATCCATTTGAGATAAATTATATTTTTTTTTTTCAGTAATATATGGCGTCATTGTATAATTAATTTTATTATATGATAATAAATAATTTATATTATTATTAATATTTTTTATATATTTTATAATTTTTTTTTTCATTATTATTTAATTAATAATTTTTTTATATATATGAAATATAATAAAATAAAAAAAATTTTTATAGAATATTTTAAAAATAAAAAACATAAAATTTATAAATCATTATCTATTGTTAATAAAGATAAATCAAATTTAATGTTTATAAATTCAGGAATTATTCAATTTAAAAAATATTTTTTAGGTATTAAAAATCCTAAATATTTAAGAATAGCTAATATACAAAAATGTATTAGAATAACAGGTAAAAGTAGTGATTTAAAGTTAGTAGGTTATGATAATTATCATCACACTATGTTTGAAATGTTAGGAAATTGGTCTTTTGGTGATTATTCATTGAAATTAGCTATTAAGTATGCTTTAGAATTAATTATTAAAAAATATAAAATATCTAAAGATAATATTTATATTACTATTTTTAAAGGAAATAAATTTAATAATTTAGTAAAAGATTATGAATCTTACAATATTTGTAAAAAATTAATTAATAAAAAAAATATTTTATTTTTTGGATTAAAACATAATTTTTGGAAAATAGATAATTTTAATCTATGTGGACCTTCTGTAGAAATACATATAGATATTAGAAATAAAAAATTAAAAAAAAAAATATTAGGTTATAAATTAATTAATAAAAATAATAAATATTTAATAGAATTATGGAATATAGTAAATATTAAATATTTAATTAAAAATAATATTATATATAAAAATAATAATAAATTATCTAATAATTTTATAGATACTGGTATGGGTTTAGAAAGATTATGTATGATATTACAAAAAAAAAAATCAACTTATGATACTGATTTATTTAAACCAATAATAAAAAAAATAGAAAAAATATTATTAATAAAATATAAAAAAAATAATAAATATGATTTAGTAATAAAAATTGTATCAGATCATATAAGATCTATTTTTATTATTATGTTAAATGATATTAAACCTAATAATAAAAAACATGGTTATATAATTAAAAAACTAATAAGAAGATCTTTAATTTATACTTATAAATATTTAAATTTTAAAAAGCCATTTTTATTCAAATTAATAAATATTGTTTATAAAACTTTTTATAAAAAAAAAAAAAATAATAAAATTAAAATAATTAAATTATATTTAAAAAAAGAAGAAAAATTATTTTTTTTATCTTTAAAAAAGAATATAAAAATAATGAAAAAATTAATATATATTAATTATTTAAAATTAAATAAAAAATTTATTGATAAAAAATTTATTTATTTTCTTTATGAAACATATGGATTATTTTATTTTATTATTAAAAAATATATAATAAAAAAAAAATTAATATTAGAAATAAAAAAAAATATTAATAATAATATAGAGATATAATAATAAATCAAAATTGGCATTACCTACTCTTCCAATTTTTAATTAGTACCATCGGCGAAGATAATTTTTACTTCTTTGTTCGGAATGGAAAAAGGTAAACCTTATCTCTATTAAACACCAATTTTAATTTATTATATTCCTTAGAAATATAAATTTATAAAAGTTAAAAAATTAAAAAATAAAAATTAATACTATAATTATAGTTTTTTTATTTTTTTATTACAAAATATATCAATTAGTAATTACGGATAATTAGTACTAATCAGCTTAAAATATTACTATTTGTACACTTATAGCCTATCAATGTTGTAATCTACAACTATCCTTAAAAGAAGTTTTATCTTGTAGTAAGTTTCGCACTTTATATGCTTTCAGTGCTTCTCTTTTATGAGTTTAGCTACTCAGCCATGCATCTGGTGATACAACTGATTCACCATAGACTCATCCAATTTGGTCCTCTCGTACTAAAATTAGGACTACTTCAAACTTCTTGCGGTCGCAATAGATAGAGACCGAACTGTCTCACGACGTTCTGAACCCAGCTCGCGTGCCACTTTAATGGGCGAACAGCCCAACCCTTGGGACCTTCTACAGCCCCAGGATGTGACGAGCCGACATCGAGGTGCCGAACCTCCCCGTCGATAAGAGCTCTTGGGGGAGACTAGCCTGTTATCCCCGGAGTACCTTTTATTCTTTGAGCGATGGCCTTTCCATACAGAAACCACCGGATCACTATGCCCTACTTTCGTATCTGTTCGATTTGTAAATCTTACAGTTAAGCGCTTTTATGCCATTATACTCTACACACGATTACTATACGTGTTGAAAGCACCTTTGGAAGCCTCCGTTACTTTTTAGGAGGCGACCACCCCAGTCAAACTACCCACCACGCATTGTCTTAATTTTTTTTAATTAATTAGAAAATTAACAAATAAAGGGTGGTATTTCATATTTTGACTCCATATTATCTAGCGATAATACTTCAAAGTCTCCCACCTATTCTACACATTATTTATTAAATTTCAATACGAAGTTATAGTAAAGGTTCACAGGGTCTTTTCGTCCCATTGCGACTAATCGGTATCTTCACCGATATTACAATTTCACCGAGCTCACAGCTGAGACAGTATTCAGATCGTTACACCATTCGTGCAGGTCGGAACTTACCCGACAAGGAATTTCGCTACCTTAGGACCGTTATAGTTACGGCCGCCGTTTACTGGGGCTTATTTCAAAAGCTTTATATAATAAAAATAAATTTTTATTATATTAACAATTTAATTTAACCTTCCAGTACTGGGCAGGTGTCAGACCCTATACATCATCTTTCGATTTTAGCAGAGTCCTGTGTTTTTGATAAACAGTCGTCTGAATTATTTTACTGAGACCAAAATAATATTATAGATATTACATTGGTGACTTTTATCCCGAAGTTACAAGTCAATTTTGCCGAGTTCCTTAGCTGTGAATCACTCGAGCACCTTAGGATATTCTCCTTAACTACCTGTGTCGGTTTTGGTACGAGTTGTTAATTAAAAAATTTAGAAACTTTTCTTGGGAGCTATTACCTATATTATCTATTTTAAATAGTACTATCATATTTCGGAAAAAATACGCATTTAACTATATTTTTATTCCTACATATTTTAACGTAACAATCCATTATTACGCAATAGTTTCACCACTCCTTCCTTCCATCATATATTAACTAACAAGTATCGGAATATTAACCGATTATCCATCGACTACACTTTTCAGTATCATCTTAGGACCCGACTAACCCTCAGTTGATTAACATTGCTGAGGAAACCTTAGTTTTTCGGTGTATAGGTTTTTCACCTATATTATCGTTACTTATACCTACATTTTCTTTTGTAATTTTTCCATTATACTTTTCAATATAACTTCTATAAAATTACAATGCTCCTCTACCATTTATAAAAATTAAATAAAATAAATTATTTAATTTATTATAAATCCATAGTTTCGGTAATATACTTATGCCCGATTATTATCCGCGTTTAATTTCTAGACTAGTGAGCTGTTACGCACTCTTTAAATGAATAGCTGCTTCCAAGCTTACATCCTAGCTGTTTAAGAAATAAAACTTCGTTTATACAACTTAGTATATATTTAGGGACCTTAACTGATGGTCTGGGTTCTTTCCCTTTTGGATATGGATCTTAGCACCCATATCCTCACTGCTATGAAACATATTATACAATTTGGAGTTTATTAAGAATCAGTAAGTTTTGACACTTCATCATCAAATTAGTAGCTCTACCTATATAATATTATAACATAACGCTGCACCTCAATGCATTTCGAGGAGTACGAGCTATCTCCGAGTTTGATTAGCCTTTCACTCCTATCCACAAGTCATCCGAAGATTTTTCAACATCTACCGGTTCGGTCCTCCATTATGTTTTACCATAACTTCAACCTGCTCATAGATAGATCACTCGGTTTCGCGTCTAATTCTACTGACTAAATAGCTCTTTTAAAACTCGCTTTCGCTACGGCTTCATAATTAAAATTATTTAACCTTGCCAGTAAAATTAACTCGTAGGTTCATTATGCAAAAGGCAAGACGTCACTTCATTTCGAAGCTTCGACTGATTGTCAGCATATAATTTCAGGATCTATTTCACATTTCTTTTAGAAATTCTTTTCACCTTTCCCTCACGGTACTTCTTCACTATCGGTTTTTGAGTAGTATTTAGTCTTACCAGATGGTCCTGGCTAATTCAAACAAGATTTCTCGTGTCCCGTTTTACTTAGGAATTATATTTATTATATAAAAAAATATTTCATATACTGGACTATCACCATTTATAGTATATTTTTCCAAATATTTCTATTATACTCTTTTATATAATGTTTAATCATATAATCCTGTAACCCTATATAAGCGTTAACAAATATAGTTTAGACTTTTTCGCTTTCGCTCGCCACTACTAACGAAATCACTTTTTGTTTTATTTTCCTCTAAATAATAAGATGTTTCAGTTCTTTAGGTTAGCTTTATTTTATAAAAATAATGTTATATCTTCAATATAACAGGTTACCCCATTCGGAAATTTGCGGATCATATTTTATTTTACAAATCCCCGCAACTTATCGCAGTTAATACACGTCCTTCATAGCCTCTCAAAACCAAGGCATCCATCATATGCTTTCTTTTTACCTTATTGACATTTTTTATAAGTAAAAAATTTTTAATCTACAAATAAAAATAATATTAATTTAATATTTTTTTTATTTTTTGGAACTTTTATAAATTTAATTTCAAATAACTAAAAATATTTATAAAAAATAATTTTATAAATATAAATATGGAGAATATCGGAATCGAACCGATAGCCTCCTGTATGCAAAACAGGTGCTCTACCAATTAAGCTAATTCCCCTTAATTAATATATAGTCTCGCGTGGAATTGAACCACGGACCTCTACATTATCAGTGTAGTGCTCTAACCTTCTGAGCTACAAGACTAAAATAAAATAATATCATTATTTTATAAAAGTCTACCTATTTTACAGATAAAAATAATAATATTTTAAAAAATAAAAATTTAATTTATGAATTAATTATTTAATTTAAACTCTAAAAACAGAGATTTTCCAGCCACATCTTCCGATACGGCTACCTTGTTACGACTTAGCCCTAGTTATTAATCTTATTCTTATTAATACCTTTAACAGTAACCAACTTCAAATAATATTAATTTCCATGGCTTGACGGGCGGTGTGTACAAGACCCGAGAACGTATTCACCGCGCCATTGCTGATGCGCGATTACTAGCGATTCCAACTTCATAGAGTCGAGTTACAGACTCCAATCCGAACTAAGATTGATTTTAAAGATTAACTTATAGTTACCTATTTGTTACTTTCTGTATCAACCATTGTAGCACGTGTGTAGCCCAAGATGTAAGAGCCATGATGATTTGACGTCATCCTCTCCTTCCTCTAAACTTACGTTAGCTGTTTTATTAGATTCCTCAGCTTAACCTGTTAGCAACTAATAATAAGGGTTGCGCTCGTTAAAGGACTTAACCTAACACTTCACAGCACGAGCTGACGACAACCATGCAGCACCTTGTAATATGTCCGAAGACTAATATATTTCTATATTATTCATAATACATTTAAACCTTGGTAAGATTCCTCGCGTATTATCGAATTAAACCACATGCTCCACCGCTTGTGCGGGTCCCCGTCAATTCCTTTGAGTTTCAATCTTGCGATCGTACTCCCCAGGTGGATTACTTATCACTTTCGCTTAATCACTAAATTCATTAAGAATCTAATAATTAGTAATCATAGTTTACAGCGTGGACTACCAGGGTATCTAATCCTGTTTGCTCCCCACGCTTTCGTGTCTCAGTGTCAGAAATAAATTAGTAATCTGCCTTCGCTTTCGGTGTTCTATGTGATATCTAAGCATTTTACCGCTACACCACACATTCCAATTACTCCATTTATTCTCTAGGTAATTAGTTTCAATAACAATTTTATAATTAAGTTATAAGATTTAATTATTGACTTAAAAACCCACCTACACACTCTTTAAACCCAATAATTCCGGATAACGCTTGTATCCTCCGTATTACCGCGGCTGCTGGCACGGAGTTAGCCGATACTTATTCGTATAATACATTCAATATATTTAATAAAAAATTTTTTATTCTTATACAAAAGTAGTTTACGACCCTAAAGCCTTCTTCCTACACGCGGTATAGCTGGTTCAGAGTTTCCTCCATTGACCAATATTCCTCACTGCTGCCTCCCGTAGGAGTTTGGTCCGTATCTCAGTACCAATGTGGGGGTACACCCTCTAAGGCCCCCTACTGATCATTGCCTTGGTAGGCTTTTAATCTACCAACTAGCTAATCAGACAGATGCTTATATTTTGTCGAAAATTTAATAAATTAAATAATCTTTTATAATAAAACCTAATGATTTATTATATTATAAAGTATTAATTCAACGTTAGTTGAGCTATTCTTTAACAAAATGTAAATTACATAAGTTTTACTCACCCGTTCGCCGGTCGTTATAAACTAAAAATAAATTTTTAATTTATATTACCCCTC
Source organism: Candidatus Shikimatogenerans bostrichidophilus (assembly GCA_029851265.1). Lineage (GTDB taxonomy): Bacteria > Bacteroidota > Bacteroidia > Flavobacteriales > Blattabacteriaceae > Shikimatogenerans > Shikimatogenerans bostrichidophilus_B. Next base: position 100,947 of record CP099827.1, on the reverse strand, counting down.
GACTTGCATGTGTTAAGCTTACCGCTAGCGTTTATCCTGAGCCAGGATCAAACTCTTTAAATTTTATATTTTATAAAAATTTTTAAAATTTAAAAAATTAATCCTCTCAAAGAAATTTTTATTTTTTTAAAATATTATTATTTTAAAATTCAAAAAACAATATATATATATTACTATATACTCTTTATATTATATAATATAAAAATTAATATAATGCAAAAAAAAAATAAAAAATATGAAAAAAAAAATTAAAAATTTAATATTTAAAAAATTTTATATACCAAACTATCTTATAAATAAAGAAATTCCAATAAAAAAAGAAAATAGTAAATTATTAATATATTATAAAAAAACAAAAAAAATAATACATGACAAATTTTATAATATAAATAAATATATTAACAATAAAAATATTATTATAAGAAATAATACAAAAGTTTTTGTATCAAAAATAATAGGTAAAAAAGAAAAAAACAATTCAAATATAGAAATATTTTTAATTAAAGAAATAAATCCATATTACCATATATGGGATGTTTTAGTTAAACCAGCTAGAAAAGTAAGAGTTGGAAATAAAATAATTTTTAATATAAATAAAAAAAAAAAATTATATTCAGAAATAATTAATAATACTACTTCTAAAGGAAGATTATTAAAATTTATTTTTAAAAAAGGAAAAAATTTTAAATTAAAAAAAATATTATATAAAATAGGAAAAATAATATTACCAGATAATATTAAAAAAAAATATTTAAAAAATTTAAAATTAAATATATTACAAAATATATATGCTAAAAATTATGGATCTATTTATTTACCTAATGAAGGAATACATTTTTCTAAAAATACATTTTTAAAATTTAAATTAAAAAAAATTAAAATTTTTGATATTACTCTTCATTTAAATTTAAATAGTTTTATTAATATTAATATAAATAATATAAATAAATATAAAATACATTCTGAAAAATTAATAATTAAAAAAAAAATTAGTAATAATATTAACAAAGAAATTAAAAAAAAAAAAAAAATATGTTGTATTGGTATAAACACATTAAAGGGAATAGAAAGTATAGTAAAATATGATAAAATTAAACCATTTAATGGAAATATTAATACATTAATAAATTATCCTTTAAAAATAAGGATAATAGATTCTTTAATAACAAATTTTTTAAATACAAATAATTTATCTTTTATTACATTATCTTCATTTTGTGGTTATAAAAATATTATTAATATATATAAAGAAGCAATAAAAAATAAATATAAATTTTTAAATTATGGAGATGTATTATTAATTAAATAATTATATTAAATAATATAAAAAAAATATGAAACATATAAATAAAAATTATAAAATAATTGTTTTTAAAGATATTATAAATAATAAATATTTTCTTTGTAAATCTACACTAAAAACAAAACTTAAAATAAAAATTAAAAATAAATATTATCCACTATATAAAATGGAAATTTCTAAATATTCTCATCCATTTTATACTGGTAATATAAAACAAAAAAAAAATACTGGTAGAATTGAAAAATTTAATATTAAATATAAAAATAATATTAATTTTAAATAAAAATTATAATTCATTTAAAGAAATATTTGATTTAGATTTAATTTTAAAATTATCATATAATTTATAATAATATTTTATTTGTCCCATTAAACCAATTATAGCAGCGTTATCTTTATTTAATTTTTTATTATTTATTATATATAATTTATATTTTTTTTTTTTAAAATTATTTATAAATTTTTTTTTTAAAAATAAATTATTTGCTACACCACCAGAAAAAACTATATTTTTAATTTTAGTTAATTTTATAACTTTATTTATTTTATATAATAATATTTTATATATAGTAATATGAAAACTTTTACATAAATTATTTATATTTTTTTTAATAAAATTTTTATCTAAATTTATATTTTTATTTATAAAATTTTTTAAATAAGTTTTTAATCCGCTAAAACTAAAATTTAAATTTTTAACATTAGGAATAGGAAATTTAAATATATTATTTCCATTTTTTATATATTTTTCCATAATTGATGGTCCATTTGGATATTTTAAACCTAAATAATTAGAAAATTTATCAAATAAATTACCTAAAGTATCATCTAAAGTATCTCCTATTGTTTTAAATTTTAAAAAATTATAAACTATTATAATTTTAGTATGTCCACCACTCATACTTAAACATATAAAAGGAAAATTAGGATATTTATTATTTTTTTTATATAAAAAATGAGAAAATATATGACCATGTATATGATTAATACCAATTAATGGTTTATTTAATGATAAAGATAAAGATTTAGCAAAATTTTCTCCTATAAATAAAGAATTTATTAAACCTGGTCCTTTTGTAAATGCTATACAATTTATATTATTTAAATCAATATTTGCCTTAAATATACATTTTTTAACTACATTATAAATATTTTTTAAATGTATATTAGATGCTATATTAGGAACTACTCCATTATATTTTGTATGTATTTTTTGTGAATAAATTATATTTGATAATATTTTATTACCTTTTAAAATTGATGCTGATGTGTCATCAAAAGATGTTTCTATACCTAATATTATTTTTTTATTATTAAAAATTTTTTTTATCATTATATATAAAAATATAAATATATAAAAAAAATGTTACAATTAATTAAAGATTTAAAATGGAGAAATTTAATTTATAATAAAACAAAAAATATAAATAAATTTTTAAATAATAAAAAAATTAAAAAAAAGGTTTATATGGGTATAGATCCTACATCAAATTCTTTGCATATAGGGCATTTATTAGGTATATCTTTATTATTAAGATTAAATAATATTGGTTATAAAATTTTAATAGTAATAGGAGGTGCTACAGCAATAATAGGTGATTTAAATGAAAAAAATAAAAAAATAAAATTAAATAAAAATAAAATAAAAAATAATATAAATATTATAAAATTACAAATATTAAAAATATTTAAAAAAAAAAAAATAATAATTATAAATAATTATAAATGGATAAAAAAAATTTATTTATTAAAATTTTTAAAAAAAATAACAAAAAAAATATATGTTAATAATATTTTAAAATTTAAAATTATTAAACATAAAATAAAAAATAATAAAAATATAAAATTATCAGAATTTATTTATCATGTATTACAGGGATACGATTATTTATATTTAAATAAAAAAAAAAACTATAATTTACAAATAGGTGGATCTGATCAATGGAATAATATTTTAACTGGAATAAAAATAATAAAAAAAATATATAATAAAGATGTATATGGTTTAACTTTTCCATTATTATTAAAAAAAAATGGTGAAAAATTTAGTAAAAGTAATAAAAAAAATATTTGGATAGATAAAAAAAAAACATCTATATATAATTTTTATCAATATTTTATTAATTTATCTGATATAGAAGCTATAAATTATATTAAATATTTTTATTTTAAAAAAAAAGAACAAATAAAAAAAATTATTAAAAAACATAAAAAAAATAAAAAAAAAAAAATATTACAAAATAAAATAGCAAAATATATGACTAAATGGATACATGGAAAAAAATCATATAAAGAAATTAATAAAATTATAAAATTAATTTTTATTAAAAATAATAAAAAATATAAAATAAATAAACATATAAATATTATTAAAAAACATATTAAAAATATAAAAATTAATATTAATAGTAATAATAAATATTTATATATATATGATATTATTAAATATAAAAAAATATTTAAATCTAATACTGAATATAAAAAATATATAATAAATAATGGTATAATTTTAATAAATAATAAAAAAATTAAAAATAATATTATTTCAAATTTTAAAAACTTATTTTTAAATAAATATTTAATAATTAAAAAGGGTAAAAAAAAACATTATTTAGTTATAATAAATAAAAAAAATAAATGAATAATTTTATAATTAAAAAAATTAACAAAGATATTAATAATGGATTATCTATTAAAAAAATTAAATTTAGATTTCCTCCAGAACCTAATGGATATTTACATATAGGTCATATTAAGGCTATTTATATTAATTTTAAATTAGCTGAAATTTATAAAGCTAAAATAAATTTAAGATTTGATGATACTAATCCATATAATGAACATATAAATTTTGTTAAAGAAATTAAAAATAATATTAAATGGTTAGGTTTTAGATGGAGTAAAATAACATATACATCAGATTATTTTAATATTTTATATAAATGGGCTAAAAAATTAATAAAAAAAAAAAAAGCTTATATAGAATATAACAAAAATAATAAAATATATAACCTATATAATATTAAAGAAAATTTATATCATTTTAAACAAATGAAAGATGGAAAATATAAAGAAAATTCATATGTATTAAGAGCTAAAATAGATATAAATTCTCCTAATTATCATCTTAGAAATCCTATAATGTATAGAATAATAAAAAAAAAACATTATAGAACAAAAAATAAATGGTGTATATTTCCTACTTATGATTGGGCACATGGTCAATCAGATTATATAGAAAAAATTACTCATTCATTGTGTTCAATAGAATTTCAAAATCATAATAAATTATATAATTGGTTTTTAAAATATATATATAACAAAAAATATAATAATATATTACCTAAACAAATTGAATTTTCAAGATTAAATATTTATGATACTATTACTAGTAAAAGACATTTAAATATTTTAATTAAAAAAAAAATTATTAAAAAATTAGATGATCCTAGATTATCTACTATTTCTTCTTTTAAAAAGAAAGGATATAACCCCAAATATATAATAAATTTTATTAAAAACATTGGATATTCTAAAAGATATAATAAAATTTCTATTAATAAACTAGAATTAGAGATTAAAAAAAAAATAATAAAAACATCACCTAAAGTTATGGTTTTATTTAATCCTATTAAAATAATTATTAATAATTTTCCAAAAAAATTAATTGAATGGATATATATAAAAAAAAATAAAAATTTTAAAAAACAAATAATACCTTTTACTAGAGAAATTTATATTGAAAAAAATGATTTTAAAGAAAAATATGATAAAAATTTTTTTAGATTATCTTCATATAATTATGTAAGATTGAAATATTCTTATATAATAAAAGCTTATAAAATAATAAAAAAAAAAAAAAAAATAATTAAAATATTTTGTAATTTTTTTAAAAAAAAAAAAAAAATTAAAAGTACTATACAATGGATATCCAAAAAATATAAAAAAAAAATAAAAATATTAGATTATAATTATATTTTTTTTAAAAAAAAAAAAATTTATAATAAAAAATCAATAAAAATTATTAAAGCTTATATTGATTTAACAATTAATAATTTAAAATTAAAAAAAATATATCAATTTCATAGAATTGGTTTTTTTTATTTATTTAAAAAAAATAAATTTAAAAAAATAATATATATGAAAAAAAAATATTAATTTTTTGTTTTTTTTGTTATTTTTATTATTTTTACCGGACAAACATTATAAGCTTTTATTAAACTTTTTAAAAAAAATATATTTATATTTTTTAATATATAAATATTATTTTTAAATTTTGAATTTAATAATATTGATTTACCGTCTTTTTTACAAATTTTAAAAAATAAAGGACTTTCTAATACACAACTACCACATCCTATACATTTATTTCTATGTAAAATAATATTTATTTTTTTCATATTAATTTTCAATTAATTTATATATTTTATTTTTTTTATACACTTTAAAATCTATATATATAGTACAAATATCTCCCTTTTTAGCCTCTTTTATATTTTTTTTTTTATAATTTTTTAATGATTTAATAACAGTTTTTTTTACTCCTATATTATTACCTATTATTAAAATTTTATCATATAAATTAATTTTATATGATAATACTTTTATTTCCATAACGTTTATTTTTTTATAATAATTTTTAATTATACCTATAAAAATTTTTCTATATATAGAACTTGATCCTTCTTTTTTAGTCCATTCTCCTAATTTTTTTCCTAAATAATATCCCCCCCAAAAACCTCTGTTATATATACTTTGTAATCTATATATCCATTTATAAATTTTATTTTTATTATATGTATTATTTTTAATTGATTCTATTGCCTCTTTATAACATCTAGTAGTTATACTAACATATTCAGGTGATTTTCCTCTTCCCTCTATTTTTAATATATTAATACCAGTGTTTATAATTTTATCTAAAAAATTAATAGTACATAAATCCTTAGATGACATAATATATTGATTATCTATTTTAAAATCAAAATTTGAATTTTCATCTTTAACTAAATATTTTCTTCTACAATTTTGTTTACAAGCTCCTCTATTAGCTGATGAATTATATGTATGTAAACTTAAATAACATTTACCTGATATAGCCATACATAAAGAACCATGACAAAAAATTTCTATTTTTATTTTTTTTTTAGAAAATCCTATAATTTTTTTTTTTTTAATTTGATCACATATACTTTTAATTTGATTTAAATTTAATTCTCTACTTAAGACTACAACATCTGAATATTTAGAATAAAACTTTAAACTTTCTATATTAGTTATATTTAATTGAGTAGATATATGTATAGGTAATTTAATTTTATTAGAATATTTAATAACAAAATTATCCATAGCTATAATACCATCTATATTGTTTTCTTTTGATATATTTAAAATTTTTTTTACTAAATTAATATCATGATCGTATATTATTGTATTTAATGTTAAATATTTTTTAATTTTTTTTTTTTTACAAATATTAGATATTTTTTCTATATCTTTTAATTTAAAATTAGTACTTAAAGATCTCATATTTAATTGTTCAACACCAAAATAAATAGAATCTGTTCCTGATTCAATTGCTGCATATAATGATTCTAAATTACCTACTGGAGATAATAATTCTATTTTTTTATTCATTTTTATTTTTTTTTTATTTAAAAAATAATTATTTATTATTTAATAAATATATAATATTTATATTAAAATATAAATTTTCCTCAATAGCTCATTAGGTAGAGCATCTGACTGTTAATCAGAAGGTAGCTGGTTCAAATCCAGCTTGAGGAGTAAATAAAAAATAAAATTAATGAATTATTTAAATAATATATTAATTAAAAAAAAAATGATTATAAATTTTACTAAACCATTATCATATTTTTTAATAATAAATAAAACAAAAAAAATTAAATTAAATAATTTAATTAATAAATATATAACTATAACATTAAATTATGCTTATTGTTTATATTGTTTATTATATAAAAAAAAAATCAAATTTTTAAAAATGGTTATTGTAAAAAATGTTATTTTATAAAATATTTTAATATAGGAATTTTTTTTCCATCTAAATGTACTTCACATTTAAATATAAAAAATAAAAATTTAATAAAAGAAAAAAAAATAGAATTACAAAAACATATAGTTTATATTTCATTAACAGGTAATATAAAAGTAGGTATTACTATAAAAAAAAATTTTAAAATTAGATTAATTGATCAGGGTTCCATTAAAGCTATTAAACTAGCTGAAACTCCTAATAGATATATTTCTGGTTTAATAGAAAATATATGTAAAAAAAAAATATCAGATAGAACAAATTTTAGGAGAATGTTAACTAATAAATTTATAAAAAATATTAATTTAAAAAAAATTAAAAATACATTAATTAATTTAATTTTAAAAAAATCAAAAATATATAAAAAATATATTATAAATAATAACAAAATATATAAATTTATATATCCTATAATTAAATATCCTAAAAAAATTAAAATATTAAATTTAATAAAAAAAAAATATATAAAAAATAAAAAATTAATAGGTATTAAGGGTCAATATCTTATATTTAAAAAAAATTATGTTTTAAATATTAGAAATCATATTGGGTATTCAATAAATATTAAATTTTAATTTTTTTTTTATTTTTTTTATATTATATTTATTATATAATATTTATATTGCGGAGTAGAGCAGTTTGGTAGCTCGTCGGGCTCATAACCCGAAGGCCACAGGTTCAAATCCTGTCTCCGCTAATATTTAACTTATTATTATATTAATAATTATAAATAAATAATATAATGAATATTGATATAATTACTTTATTACCTAATTTTTGGTATAATTGTATATATTATCATCCTATAATTAAAAAATCTATAAAAAAAAAAATAATTAATATTAGAATATATAACTTAAAAAATTATTGTTGTAAAAATAATAATAAAAAAAAAAAAATTGATGATTATCCTTATGGTGGTGGTTATGGTATGGTTTTAAAAATAGAACCTATTTATAATTGTATTAAATATTTAAAAAAAAAAAATAAATATAATTATATAATTTATTTAACACCAGACGCTAATTTATTTAATCAAAAAAATGCTATTAAATTATCTAAAAAAAAAAATATATTATTTTTATGTGGTTATTATAAAGGAATAGATCAAAGGATAAGAGAGAATTTAATAAATAAAGAATTTTCAATAGGTAAATATATATTATCTAATGGAGATATTTCTACTTTAGTTGTTATAGATTCTATTATTAGATTAATACCCAGGTATATTAGGTAATATTAAATCAGCACTAACTGATTCTTTTAATTATTATTCATATGAATATCCATTATATACTAGACCTTCAATATTTAAAAATATGATAGTACCTAAAATTTTATTATCAGGTAATCATAAAAAAATAAAATTATGGAGAGAAAAAAAAATAAAAATAAAAAAAAAAAAAATTAAAACAGGCACCAAGTAGATTTGAACTACTGTAAAAGGTTTTGCAGACCTTTGCCTAACCACTCGGCCATGGTGCCAAAACAAATTATTAATTATAATATTAATTTAATAAAATTTTATATAAATTAAAAAAAATGAAAAAAAAAATAAGAGTTAGGTTTGCTCCTAGTCCTACTGGTCCTTTACATATAGGAGGATTAAGAACTGCATTGTATAATTATTTATTTTCTAAAAAACATAATGGTGATTTTATATTACGTATAGAAGACACAGATAAAAAAAGAAATATTAAAAATTCAATTAATTATATTATTAAATCTTTAAAATGGTGTAATATAAATTACAATGAAGGTTATAAAAATAAAGGTAAATATGGACCATATATACAATCTAAAAGAATTAATATATATAAAAAATATATTAAAATATTAATAAAAAAAAAATTAGCATATTATTCATTTGATAAAAAAAAAGATATTATAAAGTATAAAAAAAAAAATAAAAATTTTATTTATAATTCTTTAACTAGAAAAAAATTAAATAATTCTTTAGTATTAAGTAAAGATGATATAATAAATAATATTAAAAAAAAAAAATATGTAATTAGAATTAAAACTCCTAATAATAAAAATATAATTTTCTATGATAAAGTTTATGGTAAAATAAATATAAATACTAATAAAATAGATGATAAAATAATATTCAAATCTAATAATACACCTACATATCATTTTGCTAGTGTTATAGACGATCATTTAATGAAAATAACACATATAATAAGAGGTAAAGAATGGATATCTTCTACTCCTATACATATTATTATTTATAATTATTTTAAATGGAAAATACCATTTTTTATTCATTTACCATTAATTTTAAATAATAATAAAAAAGGTAAAATTAGTAAAAGAAATATAAACAATGAATTTCCTATTTATCCAATTATATCAAATTATAAATCTATAAAAATAAAAAAAAGTTATGAAGAAATAGGTTTTTTGCCAGATTCTTTAATTAATATAATTGCTTTATTAGGATGGTGTCCTAATCCACGTAATAATAAAGAAATTTATAATTTAAAAGAAATGATAAAATTATTTAATTTTAAAAATATTAGTAAATCAGATGTACATTTAAATTATAAAAAATGTTGTTGGATAAATAAAAAATATATAAATAAAAATAATAAAAAAATACAATTATTAATATATAATAAACTTTTTAAAATAGTTAAAAAAAAAATAAAAAAATATAAAAAAAAATATAAAAATATATATATTAAAAATGTTATTAATATTACAAAAAATAGAATTAATGTTATTAATGATATATGGAATGTAAGTTATTATTTTTTTATTAATCCAAAAAAAATACATATTGATAAAAAATTAATTAAAAAATTAAAAAAAAATTATAATAAAATAATAATTTTTTTACAAAAAATAAAATTTTTTTTTATTAAAAAAAGAAAAAAAAAAATTATTAAAAAATTTTTAAAAAAAATATTTAAAAAATATAAAAATAGTATATATATAAAAACATTAAGATTGTCTATAGTTGGTAAATTAATAGGAATAAATATGTTAGAAATATTATATACAATAAAAAAAGATAAAATAATAAAAAGAATAAATAATTTTATAAAAATAATAAAATAATATTTATTTACCTATACAAAATTTAGAAAAAATATTATTTAATATATAGTTATTATCAAAACTTTTTCCATTTAATTTATACAAACAACTTATTGACTCTCTTAAATCTATTGAAATTAATTCTAATGATATTTTTTGTTTAAAATCTTTTTTAACCTTTTTTATTAATTTAAATACATTTCTTAATTCTTCGTAATGTCTAATATTATTTATTAAATTATTTTCTTTTATATTTTTATTAGGTATTTGTTTTTTTAAAAATTTTTTTATTTTATGTAATCCTATTTTATTTTTAGCTGATATAAATATAATTTTTATTTTTTTTTTATTTATTTTTATATATTTAATTTTATATATATATTTTTTTTTTTTATCTATTTTATTAGCTATTAATATTACCTTTTTTTTTAAAAATAAATTATAATATTTTTTTATTTTTTTTTTAAAATATTTTATATTTTTTAATAATAAAAAATCAAAAACATAAAATATTATATTAGATTCTTTTATTTTTTTAAAAGTTTTTTTTATACCTATATTTTCTATTATATATTTTGATTTTCTTATACCTGCTGTATCAAATAAAAAAAAATTAAAATTTTTAATTACTATTTTACCTTCTACTACATCTCTAGTAGTACCAGGTATATTTGATATTATAGACTTTTCTTCTTTTATTAATGCATTCATTAATGTAGATTTACCTGAATTTACCGGTCCTATTATAGAAATATAAAATCCTTCTTTAATTAAAGAATTAATTGAAAAAGATTTTACTAATAATTTTATTTTTTTTTCTATATATAATATATTATTATATATTTTTTTTTTATTTATATAAATATCTTCTTCTGTAAAATCTAAACTGATTTCTATATAAGATAATATATTTAATATTTTTTTTTCTATTTTTAATATATAATTAGATAATTTACCATATAATAAATTATTAATAGCTATTTTATGATATATTTTATTTTCAGAATTTATTATATCTAATACTGATTCAGCTTGTAATAATGTTATTTTTTTATTTAAAAAAGCACGACAAGTAAATTCTCCATTTTTAGCCAATCTAGCTCCATTATTTATTATTATTTTTATTATTGTTTTTTGTATATAAATAGAACCATGACAAAAAATTTCTACTAAATTTTCTCCTGTATAAGAATTAGGTTTTTTAAAAATAATTACAATTACTTGATCTATTATATTATTTTTATTTTTTATAATTCCTATATTAGTAAAATTATATTTATTTTTTTTTTTATTATAAAATATCTTATTTATAATTTTTATTGATTTTTTACCTGATATTCTAATTATTGATATAGCACCTATACCTTCAGGAGTTGATATAGCTGTTATAGTGTCATCACTATTTAAAATATAATCATACATATAAAAGTATTTTTTTAAATAATGCGGATGAAGGGATTTGAACCCTTAATTCTATATTATAGAACTAGATCCTAAGTCTAGCGTGTTTACCTATTTCACCACATCCGCCTATAAATAAAATTAATTATTAAAAACAAATAAACATTTATTTTTATCATTTAAAAATTTATATTCTAAATAATTAAAAGAATTTCTTTCAATTATATTTATCCATTTTTTATATTTTATAAACCATTTTAATCTTAAAGAAAAAAAACCATATTTTAAATATGCTGCTATAAAAGGATGAACATGTAAAAAAATTTTATCATTATTATTTTTATAATAAAAATTTAAAAAATGTTCTATTTTTTTTATATGATAAAATGGAGATTCTACATAAGAACAATTATCTAAATTATTATTTGGATTTGGTTCTTTATTATTTATATTTGTTTCTTCTCTTATTCTTTCTCTAGTTATTTGTATTAAATTAAATTTACTAGGAGGTAAAATTTTATGTTTAAATCTATCATTTTTCATTTCTTTTTTTAAACTATCATATACTTTTTTTTTTTGACTTTTTTTAATCATATCAATACAATCAATTATTATTATTCCTCCCATATTTCTTAATCTTATCTGTCTAGCTATTTCTTTAATTGCTATTAAATTTACTTGTAAGGCTGAATTATTAATATTATTATTTTTTTTCATATTACTATTAATATCTATTACATGTAAAGCTTCAGTATTTTCTATTATTAAATATGAACCATCCTTTAAAGATACATATTTACCCAATAATATTTTTATTTGTTTTTCAATACCAAATTTATCAAATATTGGTATATTATTATTATAATTTTTAATAATATTAATTTTTTTTTTATCTATAATATATAAATATGATAATAATTCATTATATATTTTATAATTATTACAAATTATATTTTTATAATTATTATCTAAATTATCTCTTAATAAACAATAATAAAAATTTTTTTCATTAAATATTTTTTTAATTTTTCTTCTTTTTTTTTTAAAAATTGATTTCCATTTATTTAATAATATATATATATCTTTTTGAATTTTTTTTATTGATTTATATTGTGACAATGTTCTAATTATGCACCCATAATGTTTAGGTATTTTTATATTTTTTTTTATATATTTTATTTTTTTTTTATTTTTTATTTTTTTTGAAAAAAATATTTTTTTATAAAATGGTATTAAAATTATATATCTACCTACTAATGATATCTTACATGTCATTTTAGGACCTTTTTTTTTTATTGGTTCTTTAATAACCTGTAATATAATATAATCACCTAAAAATAAATAATCATTTATTTTTTTATATTTTTTTTTTATTATTTTTTTTTTATTAAATAATAATAATAATTTTAATATTTTTTCACCCAAATCATCAAAATGTAAAAAACCATATTTTTTATATCCTATATCAACAAAAACTGCATTCATACCTTTAGATATGTAAATAACTTTACCTATAAAAATATCTCCTACTGATATATTTTTATTTATTATTTCTTTTTTATACAATTCTACTAATTTTTTATTTTCTAATAAAGCTATTAAAATATTTTTTTTTTTAACATTTATTATTAACTCTTTTATCATTTTTAAAAAAATATATTATAATATTATTTTTTTTTTTTATGTCTATTTTTTCTACTTCTTTTTTTTCTTTTATGAGTAGCTATTTTTTTTCTTTTTCTTTTTCTACCGTTAGGCATATTTATTATATTTAAATTTTTATTAAACTGGTAATTTTTCTTTTATCTTATTTACAAAATATTTAGAAAATTTTAAAGCAGGTATATTATGAGCAGGAACATTTATAGAAACACCTTTAGAAATATTTCTTGCTACCTTTTTAGCTCTTTTCTTTATATAAAATGTACAAAATTTTCTCCAATATATATTTTTACCAGATAATAAATAATTTTTTACTGTTTCTGATAAACATTCTATTACTTTTTTAATATTTTTTTTTGACATTTCTGTTTTACTACTTATATCATCAATTATATCATTTTTAGTCATAATTATATTTTTTAAAAAATTTATTAAAAACCAATATATTACATAATTATATAAAAACAAAAAAAATAATAATTATATATATATTTTATATATATGTTTTAATTATATCATTTATTTTTAATAAATTAAAATTTTTTAATATAATACCAAAATTATAACCCTTTTTTACTTCATTTACATTTTTGTTAAATATTTTAATTGACAATATTTCACATTTATGTATTTTACTATTATTTCTAAAAACTATTATTTTATTTTTTTTATTAATTTTACCTTCTATAACTATAGCACCAAAAATATATATATTCTTTTTTTTAAATATTTTTATTATTTTAGCTTTTCCTATATATTTTTTATTTTTTTCTTTTTTTTTAATTAAATTTTTTAAAAATTTTATTATATCATATATAATATTAAATATATGTATTTTAATTTTATTGTTATTTATATATTTTTTTTTTTTATTAATTATAATTTTAACATTAAAACCTATAATAATTGCTTTAAAAGTATCACATAATGAAATATCCGATTCTGTTATATTTCCTACTGATTTTTTAATTATATTTATTAATATATTATTTTTATTAGAAAATTTTTGTATTTCATTACAAATAACATCTATATATCCATCTAAATCACATTTTAATATAACATTTAATTCTTTAATTTTAATTTTTTTTTCTTTTTTTTTTTTTAAAAATATATTTTTAATTTTAATATTTTGTTCTCTTATTAATTGTCTTCTTTCATAAAATATATTTTTTAAATCTTTTTCGTTACTTAAAATATTATATTTATCTCCTGAATAAGGAGGTCCATTAAAACCTACTATTATAGCTGGATAAGAAGGTAAAACATTATTTATTTTAATATTATTTTCATTATAAATATTTTTAATTTTACCATAATATATACCTGATATTATATAATCACCTATTTTTAATATTCCTTCTTGTACTAAAACTTTTACTAAATAACCCTTTCCTTTATCTAATGATGACTCTATTACTGTACCACTACTTAATGTATTAATATTAGTTATTAATTTTAATTCTTTAGATTTTTTTAATATTTTATTTATTAATTTTTCTATTCCATATCCACTTTTAACTGAAATTTTTTGACATAAATATTTTCCACCCCAATCTTCAACTAAAATATTTAAATTAGATAATTGTTCATTTATTCTATTAATATTAACATTTTTTTTATCTATTTTACTAAATGCAAAAATAATAGGTATATTTTCAGATTTAGCATGATTAATACTTTCAATAGTTTGTTGCATAATACCACTTTCAGAAGATATTACAATTATTACTAAATCTGTTATTTTAATACCTATATTTCTCATAGATATAAAAGATTCATGTCCAGGAGTATCTATAAATGTTATACTATATTTAGTATTAATTTTAACATTATATATACCTATATTTTGAGTTATATTACCTACTTCTTTTAAAGTAATATCACTTTTTCTAATATAATCTAATAACGATGTTTTTCCATGATCAACATGACCCATAATAGTTACTATTGGTGGTCTTAATTTATAAACAGATTTTATGTTTTTATTTTCTATATTATAAAAATCATTATATAAAATAATATTTACTTTAAAATTTAAATCTTCACATAATAATAATATTAAGTCATTATTTAATCTATAATTAATTGTTACCATTAGACCTAAGGAAATACATTTTTTAATTAAAATTATTGGATCCACATTTAAAAGTAAAGACAAATCATTTATTGTAATAAATTCATATACATTAATTTTTTTTTTTTTTGTATTTATAAATTTATTTTTTTTATTATAAATATTTATATATTTTTTTTTATAAACATTTTTTTTTTTTTTTTTTTTATAAAATTTTTTTTTTTTTTTATTATTATAAACATTTATATATTTTTTTTTTTTAAACAAATTATAAATTAATATTTGTTCAGGTAAAATTTTAATGAATAAAAAAAAATTATAAATTTTTATAAGTTTTTTATATAAATTAATTAATTTAATTATCATATATAAATAATATAATATTATTTTTTATATTGAATTTATTATTATTTTATAATTTAATAACAAAGAACATAATCTTATATTATTTCCATTTTTACCTATTACCTTAGATATATCACTTTTATTTAAAAATAATTTTATTTTTTTATTTTTTTCTTCTATTTTTATATTAAAAATTTTAATATTATTAAATAATCTATTAATGTATAAATTAAAATCTTTACTGTATTCTATTAAATCAATTTTTTCTTTATCTAATTCTTTTAAAATATTATTAATTCTAGATCCTTTAATACCTATACAAGATCCTATAGCATCTATATTTTTATCATTAGAATAAAGAACAATTTTAGTTTTTATACCAGGTATTCTTACTATTTTTATTATTACTATTATACCATCTAATATTTCTGGTATTTCTTTTTTTAATAAATTTTCTATAAATAAATTATCATTCCTAGACAATAAAATAATAGTTTTATATAATTTTATATCTAAAAAAACATTTTTTATTAAAAAAAAATAAAAATTACCTATTATAAAAAATTTTTTATTTATATCTTTATAATCAAAAAAATAAAATAATTCATTATTATATTTATCTTTTACAATTAAATATTTTTTAAATATATTAATTATTTCTACTCTTATTATTTTACCTTTTATTTTAATATATTTTTTATATTTATTTTTATTTAATTTATTATATATATTTTTATTTATATTTTTTTTAATAAAAAAAATTTTTTTTCTATTTAAATTTTTTAATTTTATTTTTTTTTCTATTAAATCTCCTACTTTACAATTATAAAATTTTTTTTTAGCTTTATAATATAATATTTGATTATATTTATTTTTTAAATTATAATTATTTACTACTAAATAAACTTTTTTTATTATAAAATTACATTTATTAAAATTAATATATATATTATATTTTAATTCTTTATTTTTATTAAGTATTTCTAATATAGATTTTTTTATTATTAATAACATTTTTTTTATATCTATATTTTTAATATTTTTATAATTTATAAAAGAATTTATTAAATTATTATTATTCATATAATTTTTTTTTTAAAAATAATTAATATTAAATTATTATAATTTAATTATAAATAAACAATGCTAATTTCTTTTTTACAAATAATTTTATTTTTTTTTATTTTTTATTTATTAATTTTTATTAATAAAAAAATAATTAATATATATTTAAATTATTATAATAATAAAAAAATTACTATTTTTAAAAAAATTATATGAATAATAATAATTTAATAAATTCTTTTATAAATTATAAAAATATTATATTATCATTTATTATTATTTTAATAATAAATTATTTTTTTGTTATTAAAATAAAATTTTTACAATATATTTTTAATAAATCATTAAAAATTTTTATTTTTATTTTTTTATTATATATTCAATATATTATTAGTAATTTAATTATAAAAAAAATAGATAATATAAAACACAAAAAAAAAATTAAATTTTTAATATTAAAAACTATTATACAAATATTAAAAATTTTTTCTATATGTTTTTATACATTATTATCATTTTCTATCATTACTAATTATAGTATTAATACAATAATAACTATTATAAGTACTTTAACAGCTATAATAATATTAATTTTTAGAGATTTAATATTAAATTTAATTTCAAGTATACAAATATTAATAACTAAAATTATTAAAATAGGAGATTATATTACATTATCAAATGAAATTAAAGGTAATGTAAAAAAAGTTAATTTAATTAATGTTATTATAGAAAATAATAAAAAATTAATATATATACCAACATATGATTTAATAAAAAAATCATTTATTAAAAAAAAATATAATAAAAAAAAAATAAAAAATTTTAAATTTATTTTTAATTTAAATAATAAAAATTTTATTAATTGTAATAAAAATTTTTTAAAAAAATTAAAAAAAATTAAATTATTATATAACTTTATAAACAAAAAACAACAAAAAGTAAATAAAATTAAAAATTATAAATTTATTATTACTAATATTAATATATATAGAATATATATAAAAAAATATTTAATTAAATATCCTTATATATATAATATTAATAATTTAAAAATTAAATATAAAATTTATAATAAAAATAATATATATTTAAAAATTAATTTTCAATCAAATATATTAATTTCATATAATGAAATAGAATCAAATATTTATGAACATTTAATAATAATCTATAAAAAATTTAAATTATAAATTTAAAATGGAATATATTACTAAAAGTGGTTTAAAAAAAATAAAAATTAAATTATTATTATTAAAAAATAATAAAAAAAAAATTATTAATCAAATAAAAGAAGCTTTAGAAAAGGGAGATTTATCAGAAAATTATGAATATTTTGCAGCTAAAGAATCTTATGAATTATTACAAATAAACATTAATAAATTAAAAAAAATTTTTTTTAATTCTAAATTAATAAATAAAAAAAAAAACAAAAAAAAAAATAAAGTATATATTTTTTCTGTAGTTACAATTAAAAATTTAATTAACAAAGAAAAAATAAAATATGAAATAGTTCCTAATAATGAATCTAATATAAAAAAAAATAAAATTTCTATTAAATCTCCTATGTCTTTATCTTTGTTAGGTAAAAAAGTAGGTTATATTTTTTATTTTAAATTTACTAAATTTAAATATAAAATTATTAAAATAGAATGAAAACAAATATTTTTAAACAAATTATTAAAAAAGAAATTGATTCATATATAATAGATGAAGATAAATATAATATAGCTATATTAGATATTAATCCTATTATGATAGGACATACTTTAACAATCCCAAAAAATATAAAATCTGATTATATTTTTAATTTACCAAAAAAAAATTTTAATTTATTAATGAATTTTAGTTATAAAATAGCTAATATTTTAAAAAAAACTATACCATGTAAAAAAATATCTTTATCAGTAATAGGTTTAGAAATACCATATGTTCATGTTCATTTAATACCTATTAATTCAATAAAAGATTTAAATTTTAATAAACATATTAAAATTTCTAAAAGCACATTTAATAATTTATTAAATGATATTAAAAAAAAAATAAAATAAAAATATAATATTATATTATATAATATTATATTCTTATTTTAAAAAAAAAGTTAATATATAAGCCGAATTCTGTATATATTTTTTTTTAAAAAATATATTCTTTATCATTTTTCTTGTATATATGTTACCATATATATCTAATATCTGTCTACCAACTATTTTAAACCGAGAAAATTAATAGTAATTATGACATTTCACTATACAGAGTTTACATGATTTCACTATTAAATATAATATTTATACATACTTTCTGTTGCACTATTCCTCATCTTACGATGGACGGATGTTATCCGCTGTATTTCTCTTTAGTGTCCGGACTTTCCTCATTAATAATTTTACAATTTTAATGCGATAAAGCTATTAACTTTTTTTTAAATAATAAATATTTTTTTATAAAAAAACAAATTATATAATTACTTTTTTTTTTATAAAAGGAAATTTTTTACCCTTTAATATATATAACATAGCCCCTCCACCTGTTGATATAACACTAATTCTATTTTTATGTTTATATTTTTTTAATGTTAATAAAGATTCTCCACCACCTATTACAGAGTAACTTTTATATTTTTTGCTAGACATACCTATATATTTAATTATTTTTAAAGTACCATATGAAAATTTTTTAACTTCTATTAAACCAAAGGGTCCATTAAAAAATATTGTTCTAGATTTTAATATTATTTTACTAAATTTTTTAATTGATTTTTCCCCTATATCTACTCCTGAATAATTATTAGGTATATTAAAATAATTTACTTTTTTTATTTTTTTTTTTTTACATACTATAAAATCATCAGGTAAAAATAATTTAACATTATTTTTTTTACAATGTTTTATAATTTCTGGTATTGTATTAACATATTTATCGTCAACACAAGAATTACCTATATTATATCCTTGATATTTTAAAAATGTATATGATATACAACCACCTAATATTAGATAGTCAATATATTTAGTTATATACTTTATTAAACCTATTTTAGTAGATACTTTACCTCCACCTATAATAGCTAAAATAGGTTTTTTAGGTTTATTAAAAATTTTTTCCATATCTTTTATTTCTTTATCCATTAAATATCCAATACATTTATATTTAAATAATGTAGGTATTATCATGTTTGAACAAACATCTCTATGAGAGGCTGCAAAAGCATCATTTACAAAAATATCAGAAATTTTTTTTAATTTTATAGCTAATTTAATATCTTTATTTTTTTCTTCTTTATAAAATCTTATATTTTCTAATAAAATTATTTTATTTTTAATTTTTTTAAGTTCATTATCATTAAATTTCATTATATCCTTTTTATAAAAAAAAACATTTTTTTTTAATAATTTTGATAATTCTATACTTACTATTTCTAATGATAATTTTTTTATTTTTTTTCCATTTGGTCTACCTAGATGAGTAATAACAATTATTTTATTAGGTTTATCATTCAATATTTTATTTATAGTTGGTATAACTTTAACTATTCTTATATTATCTAATATTATATTATTTTTAACAGGTACATTAAAATCTACTAATAATAAAACATTTTTTTTATTAAAATTATAATTATTTATTGTTTTCATAATAATAATCTATTAATATATTATTTTTATTAATTGCTTTTTGAGCTAATATATTACATTTTTCATTATAAAAATTTTTATTATGTCCTTTTATCCAAAAAAAATTTATATTTTGTTTAATTTTTAAAAATTTAATCCATAAATCATTATTTTTTATATTTTTAAATTTTTTTTTTTCCCATTTTTTAATTCTATTATTATTTATATTATCGATAACATATTTAGAATCAGAAAATAAATTAATATTAAAAATTAAATAATTATTAATGTTTTTTATTGCATATATTATAGAATATAACTCCATTCTATTATTTGTTGTATATCTAAATCCATAAGAAAATTCTTTATAAAAAAAATTAGAAATAATTATTATACCACATCCTCCGGGACCTGGATTACCTTTAGATGAACCATCGGTATAAATATTTATATATAATTTATTATATTTTTTTATATTATAAATAATATTCATTTTTTTTTTAATTATAAAATGGTAATAATATATTAGGTATTACAATTCTATTTTTTTTTTTACATTGATATAATTCTATTATTGATGCTAATACTCTAGGTATTGATAAACTACTACCATTTAATGTATGACAAAAATATTTTTTATTTTTTTTTATAAATCTAATATTTAAATTATTAGATTGATAATCTGTACAATTTGATAAAGAACTAACCTCTATCCATCTTTTCAAACCAAAACAATATATTTCAAAATCATATGTTATTGAAGATGTATTAGAAATATCATTACATGGTAATAATATTATTCTAAAATAAACATCTAATGATTTTAAAAGTTTTTTAATATGATTTAACATTTTTTTTAATCTTAAATTAGAACTAATATTATCACATATTTCTATTATTTCTACTTTACCAAATTGATGTAATCTATTTAATCCTTTAACATTTTTACCATATGAACCAGCTTCTCTTCTAAAACATTCAGTATAACTTTGTGCCTTTATAGGTAAATCATTATAATTAAATAATTTATTTTGATATATATTAATTAAAGGTATTTCTGCTGTAGGTATTAAATATAATTTATCTTTATTAATATTATATATTTGATTTTTATTTTTAGGATATTGTCCAGTACCATAAATAGATTGTTTTTTAATTAAATAAGGTAAAATATATTCTTTATATCCATTTTTATTATTAAAATATAAAAAATAATTTAATAAAGCTTTATATAATTTTAAACCTAACCCTGAGTATATTACAAAACCAGTACCACTTATATTACTTGATATTTTAGTATTAAAAATTTCAAATTTTTTAGATAATTCTATGTGATCAATAAAATTATATTTAATTTTTAATTTTTCTTTACCATATTCATATATTATTGTTTTATTATTATTTTTTTTGTTTTTAAAATATATTTTATCAATAATATTAGGTATTATAATATTTTTTTTAAATATTTTTTTTTTATAATATTTATATTTTTTATTTAATTTTTTTTTCTTTTTTTTTATATTTATTATATCTTTATATATTTTTTTTTTAAAAAAAATATAATTTTTTGAAAATTTATTAATTATTTTAGATATATTATCTATTTTTTTTTTAATTTTTTTAATTTTATTATTTAACAATAAAATATCATTAATTAATAATTTATATTTAAAATCTCTTTTTTGTAAATTTTCTATTATTTTATTTTTATTTTTTAAAATAAAAGATAATTTTAACATATTATTTATTTTTACTAAAAATTAATTCTATAGGTACTCCATAATAATTATATATACTTTTTCTAATTAAATTTTCTATATATTTTTTATAATTTATATTAATGTTTTTTTCTAAATTTGAAATAAAAATAAAACTAGGAAATAATTTATTTTTTTTTTGATAACAAAATTTTATTTTAAATAATTTATGTTTAATTATAAATTTTTTATTATTTATTTTAAATAATAATTTTTTATTTAGAATATTTGTTAAAATATTAAAATTTCTATTTTTATATATTTTATATATTAAATTTTTAATATTATTAATATTTTTTTTTATAAAACCTTTTTTACAAGATATAAAAAATTTAGGTATATAACTATTAAAAAAATTATAATATTTTTTTTTTATTAAACTTTTATTATTTTTTAATAAATCACATTTATTAAAAAAAATAATTATACCTTTATAATATTTAATAATATATTTATAAATATATAAATCATTATTAGTAATTCCTTTATTAATATCAATAATTAATATACATATATCAGACTCTTTAATTATTTTTTTTATTTTTAATAAAAAATTAAAATAATATTTTTTTTTAAATTTAAATTTTTTTTTTATACCAGGGGTATCTATAAAAAATAAATTATATATTTCTTTTTTTTTTTTATATATATACTTAAAATATAAAGTATCTATTGTTGTACCTGATTTTTTAGTAACAATACTTTTATTTTTATCTATAAATAAAGAATTTATAAACGTTGATTTACCTGAATTAGGTATACCTAATATAGGTATATTAATATTTATACTTTCATTTTCTATTTTTTTATTTTCTTTTAAAAAAAAAATTTCTATTTTATTTAATAATTTATTTATTCCTCTATTATGAGTAGATGAAATTAAAAAAAAATTTTCAAAATCTAATTTTAGATTTAAATAATTTAAATAATTGTATTTATTTGTTTTTATATCAATTTTATTAATTACTAAAAAAAATTTTTTATTATATTTTTTAATTATTAAATATAATTCTTTATCTAAATAAGTAAATCCTTTAATAATATCTATTACAAATAATATTAAATATGATTCTTTAATAGATAATTTTATTTGTTTTAAAATATTATATAATATAATATCTTTTTTTTTTTTTATATAACCTATATAACCACCAGTATCTATAATAGTATATTTATTATTTTTAATTAAAAAATAACCATAATTTCTATTTCTAGTAGTATTTTCTTCATTATTAACTATAGAGCGTTGTTTTCTTATTATACAATTAAATAATTTAGATTTACCAACATTAGTTTTACCTATTATAGATATTATTTTTTTCATTTTTTTTAAAAAAAACGTAATAATTATTTTTTTTATTACGTTTTTTTTTTAAATCAAATAAATAATAAATTTTTTATTTTTTATTATTTATTTCTTTTTTTATTTTTTTTTTTTTTCTTTCTTTATCTTTAATAATTTCTTTTTTATCTTTTTCTATTATAAATTTTTTGTTTTTAATAATATTTGTTTTATTAGATATTACTTTTTCACCTTTTTTTTCGAATATAAATTTTATCATATCATTTAATATTTTTTTAAAATCTTTAAAATCTTCTTTATATAAAAAAATTTTATGTTTTTTAAATATAAATTTACCATCATTTAAAAATAATTTTTTAGATTCAGTAATACTTAAAAAATAATCTCCAGCATTTGTTTCATTAGTATCGAAATAATATCTTCTATTTCCTGCTTCTAAAGTTTTCGAATAAATTTCTCTAACTCCTTTTTTATAATAATTTTTTTTTTTATCTTTATCTTCTATTGTCATAATATATAATAATTTTATTTAAAAATTAAATAAAATATAATAATTAATATAATTAAATTATAAATATAATATATAAATAATATAATAAAATAATATAAAATTAATATTAATAATTAATAAATAAATTTAAAATTGATTTTTATAAAAATAAAAAATTATATAAGAATAAAAGCTATGAAATTTTTATATACAGATATATATAATAATAATTTAAAAAATATTAAAAATAATATTTATATTTTAATTAAAAATTTAAATTATAAATATTATAAAATATATAATAAAATTATTAATAATAAAAATAAAAAAAAAAATATTATTAAAATAATTAATAAATATATAAATAAATTTAAATATAATTATTTTTTTCAATTAGAAGATAAAGAAATAATAAAATATATAATTTATTTAAAAATAAAAAAAAAAAAAGAATTTAATATATATAAAAATAATAATATAAAATTTTTATTTAATTTATATTTAAAAACTAAAAAAAAAAAAAATGAAATTAATTTTTTAATTAAAAAAACAGTTAAAAAATGGAACATTAAAAGAATAAATAAAATAGATTTAATAATTATACAAATGGCTATATGTGAATTTTATTTTTTAAAAGAAAAAAAAAATATAAATATTATAATTAATGAATATATAAATATATCAAAAATATTTTCTACATATAAAAGTAAATATTTTATAAATGGTATTTTAGATAATATTTTTAAAAAAAAAATAAAATGATAAAAAAAATTAGATTAAATCATTATATATCTCAATCAGGTATATGTTCTAGAAGAAAGGCAGATGATTTAATTAAATTAGGATTAATAAAAGTTAATAATTTAACAATTAAAAAATTAGGTTATAAAGTTAATTATAATGATATAATTAAATATAATAATAAAATTTTAAGAATTAAAAATAAAATATATTTAATTTTAAATAAACCTAAAAATTGTATTACTACAATAAAAGATAATATAAATAGAGTAACAGTAATGGAATATATACCAGATGTATACAAAAACTATAAAATTAATCCAGTAGGTAGATTAGATAAAAATACTACAGGAATTTTATTATTAACAAATGATGGATTTTTATCTAAAATATTAACTCATCCTAAATATAATATTAAAAAAATATATAAAATTGTTTTAAATAAAAAAATTAAATTTAATGATATTTTAAATATTAAAAATGGAATAAAATTAAAAGAAGGAAAAGTTAAAATTAATAATATTAATATTATAAAAAATAATAAAAAAATAGTTTATTTATCAATAAATATAGGGTGGAATAGAATAATACATAGATTGTTTAATAAAATAGGATATAAGGTATTAAAATTAAAAAGAATAAGTTTTGCTGGTATAAAAATTGATAAATATATTAAAAAAGAAGGTAAATTTAAAAAATTATCTAAAAATTTTATTAATAAAATTTTAAAATTAAATAATATAAAATATAATATAAATGAAAAAAATAATAATAATTAATGGCCCAAATATAAATAATATTGGTAAAAGAGAACCTAAATTGTATGGTAAAATAAATATTAATAAATATTTTTATAAAATAAAAAAAAAATATTTAAATAAAAATATTAAAATTAAAATTTATTATTATAATTCAGAGGGAAAAATTATTAATAAATTACATAAAATAGAATTAAATAAAGAAAAAATATTAGGTATAATTATAAATGCTGGTGCTTATTCACATACATCTTTAGCTTTATCTGATACTATTAAATATATTAATTCTTATATTATAGAAGTACATATATCTAATATATTTAATAGAGAAAAAATAAGACATAAATCTTTAATATCACCATTTTGTAATGGTATAATTATTGGTTTAGGTTTAAAAGTATATGAAATAGGAATTATAAGTTTAATTTTAAATAATTAAATATAAAAATATTTATTTTATTTATTAAATTTAAATAATGGGGGTAGTTTAAGGATTTGACATATAAAAATTATTAAAATATTCATATCGTGTAATAAATATTTTTCACGTTAAAAAATATATTTATTTTTTTTAAATAAAAGGAGAAAGTAATTTTGCTCTTGCTGCTTAATTTTAAATATTAAGTTTTACTAAATTATTTTAGTGCAAGATTGTTTATCTAAATTTCTTATATAATTTAGAAATTAATAAACAAAGTAAATATAATATAAGTATATATAAAATTTTTATTCTATTTTTAAATTTTATATATATAAAATAAAAATAGATTTATTTTTTGTTTGTTTTCTAATTTAAATTAAAAAAAAATAAAATTATTAAATTAGATATATATGTAAATATATTTGAAATTTTTGTATGGACGCGGGTTCGAATCCCGCCTACTCCATAATATAATATTTTAAAATGATAAAAATAATATATATAAAAAATATATTAAATAATTATTATAGAATAGATAAATATTTATATTATTATTTTTTATTAAAAAAAAAAAATATTTCTAGAAAAAAAATTCAAGATAATATAAATAATGGTAATGTTTTATTAAACAATAAAGTAATTAAAAAAAAAAAACATATAAAAATTAATGATAAAATAATTTTTATATATAAAAAAAATTTCTTTAAAATAAAAAAAAAAAAATATATATATAAAAATAAAAATATAATACTTAATATAAAGTACGAAGATAATGATATAATAATAATTAATAAACAACCAGGTTTAACAGTACATCCGGGTTGTGGTAATTATAAAAATACATTAATTAATGGTTTAAAATATTATATATCTTTAAAAAAAATTAAAATATTAAATTATTCAAAATATAGAATAGGATTATTACATAGATTAGATAAAGATACTTCAGGTTTATTAATAGTTGCTAAAAATATTAAAAGTTTTAATATATTAAATGAACAATTTAAAAAAAAAAAAATAATTAAAAAATATTTAGCATTGGTATGGGGAATACCTAAAAAAAAAAAAGACATAATTAAAAATTATATAGGTAGAAATAAAAAAAATAGAATTAAAATGACTGTATTAAAAAATGATATTAAAAATGGTAAATATTCTATTACTAAATATAAAATATTAAAAGTTTTTAATTATTTTAGTTTAATAGAATGTAATCTTAAAACTGGTAGAACTCATCAAATAAGAGTACATTTAAAATATATAGGTAATCCAATATTTAATGATAAATTATACGGTGGTAATAAAATAAAATATAATTATATCAATAGGTTATATAAAAAAAAATATACAAATATAATAAAATATTTATTTAATGTTTTACCTAGACAAGCTTTACATTCTTATTTATTAAAATTTAATCATCCTATAACTAAAAAAAAAATTACTTTTATATCTAAATTACCTAAAAGTTTTAAAAAAGTAATTGAATATTTAAAAAAAAATAATTTTTAAATTAAATTATATATTTTTTTAATATAATATTATTAATTATTTTTTTAAACATTTTTTTTTTTTTTTTTGAAAAAAAACAAAATTCATATTTTTTTTTTATAAAATAATTTTTAATTTTAATTATATTTTTTTTTTCTAATAAATCATATTTAGATATTATAATAAAATATTTTTTTATTTTTTCTTTTAAAATATTTTTTTGTAATATATTTTTTATTTTTTTAAAATATTTTATTTTTTTTATAAATATTACTAATAATATTAATTTACATTTTTTTAAATATTTTAAATATTTTATTCCTATACCATTTTTAAAATTTAAATTATTTATTACAGCGGGGATATCAATAATAGTTAATTTTTTATATTTATTTTTTATATTATATATACCTAAATTAGGTACTAAAGTTGTAAAATCATAATTACTAATTTTAGGTTTAGAATTAGTAATTATAGATAAAATAGTAGATTTACCTGTATTAGACGGTCCTATAATAGAAATATCTATTTTAATATTTAATATTAAATTAATATATATTTTTTCACCATTTTCACCTTTACTATATTTCATAGATTTTTGATTTTTAGAACTTTTATAAAAAAAATTACCTTTACCACCTCTACCACCAAATAATATTATTTTTTTTTTGTTATTTTTAGTTATATTAATTTTTTTTTTTTTATTAATTTTAATTATTGTTCCTATAGGAACCTTTATAATATAATCTTTACCATTTTTACCAGTTTTACAATTTAACATACCATTTTGACCATTTAAAGCTTTATATATTATTTTTTTTTTTATATTATAAAATGTAAATATATTTTTATCTCCTATAAAAATAATATTACCACCATTACCACCATCACCTCCATCAGGTTTACCTATTTTTTTATTTTTTTTTTTAAAATGTACCAAACCATTTCCTCCATTACCACTAATACAAATAATTAATATATTATCTATAAAATTATTATATAACATTTTTTATTTTTTTAATTATATATTAATAATAATAAAATATTTATATTATTTAATTAATATTTTTTTAAAAAAAATGATAAATTTTTATATGTTAAATAAAATTAAAATAAATAATTATAAAAAATTAAAACAAAAAATTAAAAATATATTTTTTTTAGAAAAACAAAATATATATAAAGTAAATTATATATTTTGTAACAATAAATATATATTATACATTAATAATTATTTTTTAAATAAAAATTATTATACTGATACTATAAGTTTTGAATATAATTATATAAATAAAAAAAATATTTATGGTGATATTTTTATAAGTGTTGATCAAGTTTATAATAATTCTATAATATGGAAACAATATTTTTCAATAGAAATGAAAAGAGTAATTATTCATTCAATTCTACATTTATTAGGATATAATGATAATAATAAAATCAATAAAAAAATTATGATAAATAAAGAAAATTTATATATAAAAAATTTTAAAAATATTAAAATAAATAAATATGAAAAAAAAATATGATATTATTGTTGTTGGTGGAGGACATTCAGGTATAGAAGCATTATTATCATCTTATAAATTAGGATTAAAAGTATTATTAATAACTATAAGTATTAATAATATAGGTAAAATGTCATGTAATCCAGCTATAGGAGGTATAGGAAAGGGTCAAATAGTAAGAGAAATAGATGCACTAGGAGGGTATATGGGAATATTATCAGATTTGTCTAGTATACAATTTAGAATGTTAAATAAATCAAAAGGTCCAGCAGTATGGAGTCCTAGGGCGCAAATTGATAGAAAACTATATATAAAAAATGTAAAAAAAATAATACAAAAAAAAAAAATAGATATTTTACAAGATATAGTAATAAAATTAATAATTAAAAATAACAAAATTTATGGAGTTAAAACTAAAAAAAAAAAAAAAATAAAATGTAAAGCATTAATATTAACAAATGGTACTTTTTTAAATGGTAAAATATGTATAGGTAATAAATCATATAAAGGTGGTAGAATAAAAGAAAAAAGTTCTATAGGATTAACCCAACAATTAAAAAAATATGGTTTAATTATTGGTAGAATGAAAACAGGTACTTCACCTAGAATAGATAAAAGAACTATAAATTTTAATAAAATGAAAGTACAAAATGGTGATAAAACAACAAGTAATTTTTCATATAAAAAAACACCAAAAATAGTTAATAAAATTAAATGTTATATTACATATACTAATAAAAAAACTCATAAAATTATAAAAAATAATTTAAATAAATCACCTATATTTTTAGGTATTATTAATAATAATGGACCTAGATATTGTCCTTCTATAGAAGATAAAATTTATAAATTTAAAAATAAAGATAAACATCAAATATTTGTAGAACCAGATGGTTTAAATACAAATATAATGTATTTAAATGGATTATCTACATCTTTACCTCCTAAAATACAATATAAAATAATAAAAACTATTAAAGGATTAGAAAATGCTAAAATAATAGAATATGGATATTCTGTTGAATATGATTATTTTAATCCTATTCAATTAAATTTATCTTTAGAAAGTAAAATAATAAAAAATTTATTTTTTTCTGGACAAATTAATGGTACTACAGGATATGAAGAGGCTGCTTGTCAGGGAATAATAGCTGGTATTAATGCTTATTTAAAAATAAATAATAAAAAATCTTTTATTATTAAAAGAAACGAAGGTTATATAGGTGTATTAATAGATGATTTAGTTACTAAAGGTACATTAGAACCATATAGAATGTTTACATCTAGAGCTGAATATAGAATGTTATTAAGACAAGATAATGCTGATTTTAGATTAACTCATAAAGGATATAAATTAGGATTAATTAAAAAAAAAATATATAATAATTTTTTAAAAAAAAAAAAAATAATAAAAAATATTATTAATAATTTTAAAAAAAAAAAAATTAATATAAAAAATAATAAAAAAGAATATATAAGTAAATATTTATTAAAACCTGAAATAAGTATTGATAATATAATTAAAAAAATAAAAAATTATAATTTTTTTAAAAAATATTTTTTAAATATAAAGAAATATAAAAATATTATTTCAAATGAAATTAAATATGAATATTATATAAATAAAGAAAAAGAAAATGTAATTAAAATGAATAAATTAGAAAATTTAATTATACCTAAAAATTTAAATTATAATAAAATAAAATCTTTATCTATAGAAGCTAAAGAAAAATTAAATTTTTATCATCCATTTTCTATAGGACAAGCTTCTAGAATTAGTGGTATTACTCCATCAGATATTAATATATTAATAATATATATAAAATAAATAATGTATTTAAAATTAAAATATAAATGTATTAAAAATAATAATATTATTAATATATGTGGTTCTAAAAGTGAATCAAATAGATTATTAATTATAAAAAAATTATTTAATAATATTAAATTATTTAACATATCTAATTCAAATGACACTAATCTTATGATTAAGTTGTTAAATGAAAAAAAAAAAATAATAAATGTAAAAGATGCTGGAACTGTAATGAGATTTTTAATTTCATATTTTGCAATTAAAAAAAAAAGTATTAAAATATTAACTGGAACTAATAGAATGTTAAATAGACCTATATTTTTTTTAGTTAAAGCTTTAAATGATATAGGAGCAGATATAAAATATAAAAATAAAATTGGATATCCTCCTATAAAAATAATAGGTAAAAAAATAAAAAAAAATAAAATATATATTAATTCTAATATAAGTAGTCAATATATTAGTTCTCTTATTTTAATAGGTCCTAAATTAAAAAATGGTTTAATAATAAATTTATTAAAAAAAAATATTTCTTTTTCTTACATTAAAATGACAATTAATATTTTAAAAAAAATTAATATTAATGTTAGGTTAAAAAAAAATATAATTAAAATTAAAAATTATAAATTTAAAAAAAATAAAAAAATAAAATATGAAATAGAATCAGATTGGAGTTCAGCATCATATTTTTATTCTATTGTATCTATTTTAGATAAAAAAAAACTTATTTTAACTAAATTTAAAAAAAAAAGTTTACAAGGTGATAGTATAATATCCGATATTTATAATAAATTTTTTGGTGTTGAAACTATTTTTTTAAAAAAAAATATTATAATTATTAAAAAAAAAAAAAAATTTAAATTACCTAAATATATTGAAATAAATTTAGAATCTACTCCAGATATAGCACAAACAATTATAGTAACATGTTCTTTATTAAAAATAAAATGTTTATTATATGGGTTAAAAACTTTAAAAATAAAAGAAACAGATAGATTAATAGCATTACAAAATGAATTAAAAAAAAATGGTACAATAACAAAAATTACTAATAATTCAATAAAAATAATAAAATTTTTAAAAATAAAATATACAAAAAATATATTAATTAAAACCTATAAAGATCATAGAATGGCTATGTCTTTTTCTATATTAGCTATTAAATATAATTTAATTATTGAAAATCCTAACACTGTTAATAAATCTTATCCTAATTTTTGGAATGATTTAAAAAAAATAGGTTTCTTTTTAAATGAATTAAAAAATTATAAAAAAAAATAATTTTTTATCTTTTAAAGTTGTTTTTTTTAAAAAAATAATATTATATATATTATTAATATAATTATTTAATAAAAACAATGTCTAGTATATCTGTATTAAAAAGAAAAAGAAAAAATATTAAAAAAAAAATATATAATAAATATAGATATAAAACAGCTAAAACATTAATTAAAAAATTTAAAAAATTATTATTAATTAATAAAATAGATAAAAAAGAAAAAATACAAAATTTATATAAAATATATTCAATAATAGATAAATTAAAAAAAAAAAGAATTATTCACTTAAATAAAGCATCTAGAATTAAAAGTAAATTATCTAATTTATTAAATAAATATTAATTAGCCCATTAGTCTATTGGTTAGGACGTCAGATTTTCATTCTGGAAAGAGGGGTTCAATTCCCCTATGGGCTATTTTTTTTTTATATTTATATTTTATTATTATTATATATAATAAAAATTTTGTTATTTTGAATAAAAAATTAAATTTATATAAAATATATAAAAATATTTTTAATTATTGGTTTAAAAATAAACTATTAAATTATATAAGATTAAATACAAAAAAAAAATTTATAATATATGATGGCCCACCATCAATGAATGGAGAACCAGGAATACATCATATATTTTCTAGAATAATAAAAGATATATTTTATAGATTTTATACAATGAATAATTATAAAGTTATTAACAAATTAGGTTGGGATACTCATGGTTTACCTATAGAAATAGCAGTAGAAAAAAAATTAAATATAAATAAAAATGATATAGGGAAAAAAATATCTATAAAATATTATAATAAAAAATGTAAAAAATTAGTAGAAAAAAATTTTAAAAAATGGGTAAAGTTTACTAATAAAATAGGATATTTTTTTAATAAAAAAAATTATTATATTACTAATTCAAGTAAATATATAGAAAGTATATGGTGGATAATAAAAGAATTATATAAAAAAAAATTATTATATAAAGATTATAAAGTATTACCTTATTCACCTATAGCAGGTACTTCAATTAGTCATCAAGAATTAAATTTCCCTGATACTCATAAAAAAATAAAAGATTTATCAGTATATGTTTTATTTAAACTTAAAAATAAAAATATTAATTTTTTTAAAAAAAAAAAAATATATTTATTATCATGGACTACTACACCATGGACATTGCCTTCAAATAGTGCATTATTAGTTAATAAAAATATATATTATATATTAGTTAAAACATTAAATAAAAAAAAAAAAAAAAATATTAATATAATAATATCAGAAAAATCTATAAATAATGTTTTTAAAAAAAAAAAAAAATATAAAATTTTAAAAAAGTTTTTAGGAAAAAAACTTATAGGATTAAACTATAAACAGATAATAAATTGGTTTAAACCAATAAAAAGTAAAAAAAAAAAATTTAAAATTTTTAATGATAAATTAAATTTAATAAAAGAAGATTTTGGTACTGGTATAATACATATTTCACCTACTTTTGGTAAAGAAGATTATGAAATAGCTAAAAAAAATAATATTTCTAAAATACTTTTTAAAGATAAAAATGGTAATTTAAATCCAATAGTAGATAAAAATGGTAAATTTATTAAAGAAGTACCATATGGATTAGGTGGAAAATATATAAAAGAAAAATATTATAAAAATAAAGAAAATAAATTTAATGTAGATAAAAAAATAATTGATATTTTAAAAAAAGAAAATAAAATATTTAAAGTTAAAAAATATATACATATATATCCACATTGTTGGAGAACTAATAAACCTATTATTTATTATCCAATTAAATCATGGTTTATAAATCTTAAAAAGATTAAAAATTTAATTTTAAAATTAAGTTATAATATAAATTGGTGTTCTGTAAATCTTATAAAAAAAAAATTTGAACATTGGTTAAAAAATATAAAAAATTGGAATATATCTAGATCAAGATATTGGGGTACACCATTACCTATATGGAAAACAAAAAATAAAAAAAATTTTTTAGTTATAGGGTCTTTTAATGAATTAAATTATGAAATTAATAAATCTATTAAGTTAGGTTTTATGAAAAAAAATCCATTTAAAAAAAAAATTATAAATAATAAAATTAAATATAATAAAATTAATATGCATAAAGATTTTGTAGATAATATTATTTTGTCATCTAAAAATGGAGATAAAATGTATAGAGAATTTGATGTTATTGATGTATGGTTTGATTCAGGAGCTTGTACATATGCACAATATCATTACCCATTTGAAAATAAAAATTTAATAGATAAAAATAAAATATTTCCTTGTAATTTTATTAGCGAAGGTATTGATCAAATAAGAGGATGGTTTTTTACATTACATGTAATATCTTCAATAATGTCTAAATCTATATCTTATAAAAATATTTTACCATTAGGTATAATTTTAGATAAAAATGGTAAAAAAATGTCTAAAAGTAAGGGTAATACATTAGATCCATTTATAATATTAAAAAAATATGGACCAGATTGTATAAGATGGTATATAATATATAATAATTTACCATGGGAAAATATAAAATTTAATATAGAAAATATACAAAAAATAAAAAATAAATTTTTTAATACATTATATAATACATATTTATTTTTTTATAATTATTCTAAAATAGATAATTATAATTTTAACAAAAATTATAAATATAAAAAAAAATATATAGATAAATGGATAATTTCTAAATTAAATAATTTATTATTTAAAACATATAATAATTATTTATTATATAATATTACATATATAACTAGAGATATATATAATTTTGTTTTAAATGATTTAAGTAATTGGTATGTTAGATTATCAAGAAAAAGATTTTGGAAAAATAAATATGATAATGATAAAAAATCAGCATATTACACGTTATATATATGTTTAAAAAAAATTTTAGAAATTTCTTATCCAATAACTCCATTTTTTATGGAATATATATATATAAAGTTATCTTATTTTGATAAAAACTATAAATATAAAAAAAATAGTATTATTTTAAATAAATTTCCAAAATATAAAAAAAAATTTATTGACAAAGAAATAGAAAACAATATGTTATATATAAAAAAATATTCTAGTATAATATTATCTTTAAGGAAAAAAAAAAATATTAAAGTTAGACAACCATTAAATAATGTATATATAGTAAAAAATAAATTTAATAAAAAAATAGAAAAAAATAAAATTATTTTAAATTTATTAAAAAAAGAAGTAAATATTAAAAATATAAATTTTATATATAAAACAAAAATTAATAAATATATAAAAAAAAAAATAAAATTAAATTATAAAATTTTAGGTCCTAAATATAAAACAAAAATTAAAAAAATATCAAAAATTATAAGTAAATTAAAAAAAAATAAAATAGAAGAATTAGAAAAAAAAAAATATATATATATTAAATTATTTAATAAAAAAATAAGAATTTCTATTAAAGATATATATATATATAATGAAAATATAAATGAAAATATTATAATGTATACTAAAAATGATTTTATTATAATAATTGATACAAAAATTACAAATTCACTAAAAAAAGAATGTTGGGTAAGAGATTTTATTAGAATTATTCAAAAATTAAGAAAAGATAATAAATATAAAATTACTGATAGAATAAATATTTTTTTATATAAAGAAAGTTATATATTATTACATAATATTATAAAAAAATATATAAAAAAAATATGTAAGGAAACTTTATCTTATAATATAATAAAATATAATAATATAAAATATACAAAAATATGTTATTATAATAAAAATAAAATATATTTTTTAATAAAAAAAAAATAAAATATTCATTTTTTAATAATTTTTATTTTATATTTATTATTAAAATATATTTTATATTTTAATAATTATCTTAATTTTAAAGGTCTCGTAGCTTAGTAGGTTATAGCACTTGACTCATAATCAAGAGGTCGCTGGTTCAAATCCAGCCGAGACCATATATAAAAAAATTATTTTAATGATTCATTATATATAATTTTTTTTAATTTTAATATTTTTTTCTTTTTTTTTGTTGATATACATATAAATAAACTTTTTTTTTTATATATTTTTTTTTTTTTATATAAAATAAAAATAATATTTTTTTTATTTATAATAATATTTTTATTTTTACATAAATTTTTAATAAAATTAAAATTAAAATTTTTAATTTTATCTATTTTATTAAAAACAGTTATAATTTTTTTATTAATTACATTTAATTCAAATAAAAAATTTATAACATATAAAAATTTATCTAAAAAAAAATTAGAAGTTATATCTACTATATGTAGTAGTATATTAGATTCTTTAATTTCTAATATAGAAGATTTAAATGATTCTATTAATTTAGTAGGTATTTTTCTTAAAAAACCTATAGTATCTACTAAAAAAAAATTTTTACCTTTAAAATAAAATTTATTAACGTTTGTATCTAAAGTAGTAAAAAATTTATTTTCAATTAATAAATTTTTTTTAGTTAATTGGTTTATTATACTAGTTTTACCAACATTAGTATAACCAACTAATGATATTGAAGTTTTATTTTGTCTATTTTTTCTTTGTATTAATATTTGATTATTAACTTTTTTTAATTTTTTTTTTAATATTTTTATAGATGTTCTTAATAATCTTCTATCAGTTTCTATTTCTTTTTCTCCTGGTCCACGTAAACCTATACCTCCCTTTTGTCTTTTTAAATGACCCCACATATGTTTTAATCTAGGTAATAAATATTCATATTTAGCTAATTTTACTTGCATTTTAGCATAATAAGTTTTAGCTCTATATGAAAAAATATCTAATATTAATTTTGTTCTATCAGTAACTACACAATTTATTTTTTTTTCTATATTTTTAATTTGACTTAAACTTAATTCATCGTCAAAAATTACTGTATCAATAAAATTATTATTAACATATATAGAAATTTTTTCTAAAAAACCTTTACCTACAAAAGTTAAATTATTTGGTTTAAATCTTTTTTGTAAAAATTTTTTTTTTACCGAACCATTAAAAATTTTTAAAAGAATTTTTAATTCATTTAAATATTCTATAGATTTTTTTTTATTTTTTTTTTTATTAAACAAACCTATTAACACATTTTTATTATACATTTAATATTAATTTTTAAATTATTTTTTTTAACTTTTTATAAATATATTTTTTTTTATATATATAAAAATTAATTATCTTTTATTAAGACGTAATAACTCAGTGGTAGAGTATTGGATTCATAAACCAAATGTCGGGGGTTCAAATCCCCCTTACGTCAATTATTATGTAATTTTTTTTTCTTTTTAATAAGATTAACAGTACTTTCTTTGTTTTTTTCATCTTCAATACAACAATCAATAGGACATACTGAAGCACATTGAGGATCTTTAAAGAATCCTATACATTCAGTACATTTTTCTTTTACTATATAATATATATCATTAGATATAGGTTTATATTTTTTATTTTTATATATTGTTTTACCATTATATATATATTTTTTTTTTTTTATTGATGTACCTTCTGATATACTCCATTTTTCACCTCCCTCATATATAGCTTTATTAGGACATTCAGGTTCACATGCACCACAATTTATACATTCTTCAGTAATTTTTAATGACATTTTTTTTTTTTTTTAAATTAAAAATAATTTTTTATTTATAATAAAATAATTTAAAATTATATAATATAGGAGAGATGGCAGAGCGGTTAATTGCGACGGTCTTGAAAACCGTTGAAGAATATTAATTCTTCCGGGGGTTCGAATCCCTCTCTCTCCGTAATTTAAAGTTTTTAAAATTTTTATTTATTATACTTTTTAAAATAAAATTTATGATAAACAAAATTAATTTAATAATTAAAAATATAAAAAATATTATTAATATTAAAAAATTAAAAAAAAAAATAAAAATTATAGATAAAAAAATTATTAATTATATAAATTTTAAAAAAAATAATAATAAAAAATTTATTATTTTAAAAAAAAAAAAATCAAAATATAAAAAAATAATAAAAATTTATTTTAATATAAATTTAATATATAAGGATATAAAATTATTATATTCTTTCTTTATAAAAGAAAACATAAATACAAAAAATGAAATAATTGTATATTTAAAAAAAATAAAAAATTTAAAAAAAAAATTAAATAAATTAATTTTTAAAAAAGAAGATATTTTAAATGCTATTATACAAATTAATTCAGGTGCTGGAGGTAAAGATAGTTGTAATTGGGTAGAAATTCTTGAAAGAATGTATAAAATGTGGGCTGAAAAAAAAAAATTTACATATAATATTATAAATTATGTTTTATCAGAAAAAATAGGTAAAAAATATACTATTTTTGAAATACATGGTAAATATGCTTTTGGATACTTAAAAGGAGAAAATGGAATACATAAATTAATTAGAGTATCTCCTTATAGTAAAAAATATAAAAGACATACATCTTTTGCTTCAGTTTATGTTTATCCTTTAATTAAAGATGATACTAAAATTTATATTAAAAAAAAAGATATAATTTTTAAAACATTTAGATCAAGAGGGGCAGGTGGACAAAATGTTAATAAAGTTGAAACTGGAGTAAGAATTATACATATTCCTACTAATTTATCTGTTGAATGTACTAAAACTAGATCTCAAAAAATTAATAAAGAATATGCTATTAAAATTTTAAAATCTAAATTATTTAGTATAAAAATTGAAGATGAAAAAAATAAAAAATTTTCTAAAAAAAAAAAAAAAATAGAATGGGGAAATCATACAAGAAATTATATTATGCATCCTTATAAATTAATTAAAGATTTAAAAACAGGATATAAAACTAAAAAAGTAGATTATATAATAAATGGTAATATAGACGATATAATACAAAAATATATTAAATATGTATTAGAAAAAAATTAGTTTTTTTCTAATACTCTAATTTTAAAAAATGTTTTTAAATTTTTTAAAAATTTTATTTTAATTTTATAATCTCCAGTTTTAATAATTTTTTTGTTTTTTATATATATATTATTATCATTAATAAATATATTATTATATTCTAATTTTTTTTTTATATCTTTTTTAGATATAGAACCAAAAATTTTACCTGATTTTTTTGATTTTACATAAAAAATAATATTTATATTTTTTAATAATTTAATATATTTATTAGATTTTTTAATTAAAAATTTTTTTTTTTCTTTTTTTTGTTTTATTATTTCATTTTTTTTTTTTACCTCAGATTTATTTGCTATTACAGCATAGTTATTAGGTATTAAATAATTTAAAGCATATCCAGATTTAACAATTATTTCATCATTTTTTTTACCTAATTTATTTATTTCTTTTTTTAAAATTATTTTTATCATTTTCTTAAATCATCAGTTATAAAAGGTAATAATCCAATATGTCTACATCTTTTTATAGCTTTTTTTAATAATTTTTGATATTTTTTAGATGTTCCAGTTACCCTTATAGGTAATATTTTACCAAATTCATTAAGAAATTGAATTAAAAAATAAGGATTTTTATAATCTATATATTTAATTTTTCTTTTTTTAAAAAAACAATATTTTTTTTTATTTTTAATATCTATATCTATTGGTGATAAATATTTTATATTATTATTTTTTATCATTTTCTTTATTATTATTAATTTTATTTATTTTTCTATTTAATGAATATTCTATAGCATGTTTATTCATTTTAACTGTTAAAAATCTTATTATACGTTCATCTTGAATTAATTTATTATTTAATTTTTTAATTAAAAAAGTCTCACTTTCATATTCAAATAAATAAAAAAACCCATTATTTTTTTTTTTAATTGTATAAGCTAATTTTTTCATTCCCCATTCTTCTTTTTTAATTATATTAACATTATTTTTAATTAAAAAATCTTTATATTCAATATATGCATTTTTAATTTGATTATCAGATAATACAGGAGTAAAAACAATAATAGTTTCGTAGTGTCTTTTTATTATATTCATATTTAAAATTAATTTATTATATTATAAAAAAAAATATATATATATAATATATTTAATAAATATTTATATTTAAAATAAAATAATTTTTATTTTTTAAATATTTATTTATTATACCTGTATGTTTAGATCCTATATAATATTTTTTAATAATTTTTTCCCAAGGATCTTTTTGAAATCTTTTAATACTAAGATATATTTTTTTATCTTCTTCATCTATATTTAAAATAATACATTTTAATTTATCATTTATTTTTACAAAATCTTTAGCTGATTTTAGTTCATGATCCCATGCAATTTCAGATACATGTAATAAACCTTCTATACCATCTTCTATTTCTATAAAACACCCATAATCTGTTATAGCAGTTACTAAACCATTAACAATACTACCAATTTTTATTTTTTTTAAAAATAAATCCCATGGGTTAGTAGTTAATTGTTTTAATCCTAATTGTACTCTTAATTTTTCTTTATCAATTCCAAGTATAATAAAATTATATTTTTTACCTAATTTTAATTTATCTGAAGGATTATCTATTTTTTTCCATGATATATCAGTAATATGTAATAAACCATCTAAACCACCTAAATCAATAAAAGCCCCATAAGATATAATACTTTTAACTTTACCTTCTATTAATTGACCTATTTGTAAAGTAGATATTAAATCTTTTTTTTTTTTTTCAATATCTTTTTCTATTAATACTTTATGAGAAACTATTATATTTTTAGTTTTTAAATTTATTTTTAATATTTTTACATCTATAGTTTTACCTACATAATAATCATAATCTTTAATAACTTTTATATCAGCCTGAGATCCTGGCAAAAAACTAGATATATTTTTATATAAATTCATTATAAATCCACCTCTAGTTCTAGATATTATATATCCTTTTAAAATTTTTTTATTTTTATAAGCATTTTTAATTTTTATCCATGATTTAAATTTATTTGCTTTTTCATAAGATAATAAACAATTACCCTTATAATCTAATTTAATAACCATAATATCTTTTTTATCTCCTATATTTATTTTTTTTTTTTTAAATTCATTTAATGGTATAATTCCTTCTGATTTATATCCAAAATCTATTATTACATAATCTTCTAATATATTTATTATTTTACCTTTATATATTTCTAATTCTTTTATTTTAGGTATTTTATTTTTTTTAAAATATTTTTTTATTAAATTAGAATTTTCTTTTTCTATTTCTTTATTATTATTCATTTTTTTTTTTTTTAAAAATAATTCAAAATTTTATATATAAATTTATATAACATTAGTATTACCATAATTTAATAAAATTAATGTATTTTTTTCATATAAACCAATATTATTATAATTAAAATATTTTTTATTAATTTATTTTTTAATTAAATAACTAGCTGATATTTTAATAAAAGTTTTATTTATTATAACTAATAATATATTTATATTTTTTTTTTATAAATTTATTACACCTATGTACAAAATAACTAATTTGTTTACTATATTATCATATATTTTGTAATTATGATGAACATAAATAACATTTTTTATAAATGACAATTTAATAAAGTTACTAA
Source organism: Candidatus Shikimatogenerans bostrichidophilus (assembly GCA_029851265.1). Lineage (GTDB taxonomy): Bacteria > Bacteroidota > Bacteroidia > Flavobacteriales > Blattabacteriaceae > Shikimatogenerans > Shikimatogenerans bostrichidophilus_B. Next base: position 59,269 of record CP099827.1, on the reverse strand, counting down.
AATTTTGTCATGAATATACCATAATATATATTTTATTTTTTTTACATTTAATATTCATTTTTTTTATTATACCATAAAAAATTTTATTACTACCTTACCCTACCTAATATTAAAAATTTATTATATTTTTTAACATTAAAATAATTATATTTTTGTAAATTAAAATTTTTATATATAAAAAAAAATATTAATGATAAAAATTAAAAATCCTAATAATCGTATTCTTATATATGGATATCGTACTATTATAGAAGCACTAAAATCTAAAAATATTAATATATTAATAGTAATTATAAATAAAATAAAAATTAAAAAATATAATTTTTTAATTAAAAAAATTAAAAATAAAAAAATACCTATTAAAATTTTAAATAAAGATAAAATAGATAAAATAATATATAAAAAAAAAATAAACAATTATCAAGGTATAATAGCATATATTTATTTACTTAAAAAATATATATTAAATGACATAATTAAAATTAAAAAAAAAATAATAATATTAATATTATATAATATAACTGATACTAAAAATATAGGTTCTATAATTAGAACATCTGTATGTTTAAATGTAAATTTTATTATTATACAAAAAAATTATTATATTTTTAATCCAACAATAATTAAAATATCATCTGGAGCAATTTTTAAAATTCCTATATGTAGAGAAAAAAATATAGAACAAACTATAAAATTTTTAATTAAACAAAAAATAAAAATATTTTCTATTACTGAAAAAGGTAAAAATAATAGTATTAATTATTTTAATAATTTAGACTATTCTATAGCTATAATTTTAGGTAATGAAGAAAAAGGAATACCTAATAATATATTAAAATTATCTAACGATACAATTAAAATACCTATTTTAAAAAAAAAAATTTCATCACTTAATGTATCAGTAGCATGTGGAATAATTTTATATGAAATAAATAGAAAAAATAAATTAAATTAATAATTCAGATTTAAATTGTTTTATAAATCTTATATCATTTTTAAAAAATTCTCTTATGTCTTTTATTTTATATATAATCATAGCTATTCTTTCAACTCCAATACCAAAAGCAAAACCAGATAAATTTTTACTATCTAAATTAACATTATTTAAAACTTTTTTATTTACTAATCCGCATCCTATAATTTCTATCCATTTTTTATTATAATATATATCTATTTCAAAACTAGGTTTTGTAAAAGGAAAATATGAAATTCTATATCTATATTTTATAGATATACCAAAAATATTTATTATTAAATAATTTATTAAATTTTTTAAATCTATTATAGATACATTTTTATCTACATATAATACTTCTATTTGATGAAACATATTATAAGATGATTTAGATATAGATTCATTCCTATATACTTTACCAAAAGTTATTATTCTTATAGGAGGTTTATTTTTTTCCATATACCTTATTTGTACTGAAGAAGTATGAGTTCTTAATAAAATATTTTTATTAATATAAAATGTGTCTTGCATATCTCTAGAAGGATGATATTTAGGAAAATTTAAGGCTTTAAAATTATGCCAATCATCTTCTATTTCTCTACCATATATAATATCAAATTTTAAAAAACATAATATATTAATAATTTTTTCTTTTATTAAAGTTATTGGATTTTTTGATCCTAATTTATATTTTTTTTTTTTAATATAAAAAAAATCATTATTAATTTTTTCTTTTTTTATATTATTTTTATATATATTTTTTTTTTTATTTATTATTACAAATACTTCTTTTTTTAAAATATTAATTTTTTTACCTAGATATTTTTTATCTTTTGTTTTCTTTATATGTTTTAAAAATATATTAATTATACCATTTTTACCACAAAATTTATTTTTAATTTTTATTATATCTGTATTTTTATTTTTTTTAATTTCTTTAATTTCATTAATATATTTTTCTATTTTTTTTATAATATCCATAAATTTTATATATAAAATATAAATTATATATATAATAATTATATAAAACTGATATAAATTTTATATATAAAATATAAATTATATATATAATAATTATATAAAACTGATATTTTAGTTATAAATTTTTTTTTTATAATATTAATAACTTTTGTAGTTAACTTATTAAAAAATATTTTTTATGAAACAAATTAAAAGTTTAACTAAAAAAATAAAAAAAATTAAAAAAAAATATAAATATATATATAATTTTATTATAGGAAAAAAAACATATTTTAAAAAAAAATATAATTATAAAATATATAAATATATTAGTTATATTTTAAATAAATATAGTTTATATAAAAAACAAAATAAATATTTAATAGAATTAAAATTATTATATAATAATATAAAAAACAAAGATAATTTTTTTTTAGAAATTCAAAATGATATAAATAATATTAAAAATAAAATAAATATTATAAAAAAAAAAATAGTTAAAAAAATTAAATTAATTAACAAACACAAAAAAAAAAATTATAATGATGCAATTTTAGAAATACGTTCTGGTACAGGAGGTAATGAGGCATGTATATTTGTAAAAGATATATTTAGAATGTATATTATGTATTTTAAAAAAAAAAAAATACAATATGAAATATTAAATACTAATAAAAGTCAATCTGGATATAGAGAAGTTATTTTTTATATAAAAAAAAAGGGAATATATAATAAATTAAAATATGAATCTGGAGTACATAGAGTACAAAGAATACCTAAAACTGAAACACAAGGTAGATTACATACTTCAGCTATTACTGTAGCTGTTTTACCTAAAATAGATAAAATATATGTTAATATTAAAAGCACAGATATAAAAAGATATACATTTAGATCAAGTGGAGCAGGTGGACAACATGTTAATAAAACAGAATCTGCAGTAAGATTAATACATATACCAACTAATATAACTGTTGAATGTCAAGAAGAAAGATCTCAACATAAAAATTATGAAAAAGCTATTACAGTTTTAAGATCTAAAATATATCAATATAATATTTTAAAAAAAAAAAAAGATATAGAAGGAAAAAGAAAAATTTTAATATCTACTGGTGATAGATCAAAAAAAATAAGAACTTATAATTATCCACAAAATAGAGTTACTGATCATAGAATTAATTTATCTTTATATAACTTAGATAAAGTTATGAATGGTGAAATAGATAAAATAATAAAAAAATTAAATTATTATTTAAATAAAAAAAAATAAAATTATTTTAAATTTAAAATTATATTATAAATTGATATATATATATTATTATATATATAATTTAATTCTTTTTTATTCATTATATTTAAAACATATTTATTTTGATTACCATATTTAAAATCATGTCCAATACCTATTTTAATTTTAATATATTTTTTAGTTTTTAATATATTATTTATACTTTTTAACCCATTATGTCCTCCTGATCCACTATTTTTTTTTAATTTAATTTTACCAAATTTTATATATATATCATCAGATAAAACTATTAAATTTTTTGATTTTAATTTATATTTTTTTAAAAAATATTTTACTGATAATCCTATATTATTCATATAAAAATTAGATAATAATAAAATTAATTTAATATAATTATTATATATAATATATATACTACCAAATTTATTATTTAAATAAAGTTTTGTTTTGGTTTTTAATATTAATTGTTTTATTATTAAATTTCCTATATTATGTCTTGTATATTCAAATTTTTTATCTGGATTACCTAATCCTACTACTAAATATTTTTTTTTCATTTTTTATATTTAAATTTATATATATAAGAATTTTTATAATATTTTTATTTAAATTTTTAAAATCTATTACATTTTTATTAATGTATAAAAATATAATAAAATAAAATTTTTTTTTATTTAAAATTAATTCATTGTTTTTATATGAATTTCTAATTCTTCTTTTAATTTTATTTCTTTTAACAGATTTTTTTATATTTTTTTTTGGTACTATTATAGTAATTTTATTATTTAACAATTTATTATTTTGTTTATATATTGTTTTAATATAATTATTATATAATATATTACCTTTTTTTAAAACTAATTTTATTTCTTTTTTTTTTATTTTTTTTTGTTTTTTAAAAAACATTGTATTTTATTTATTAAATAAAAAAATATAAATATATATTAAATATTTAAAAAAGTAGTAAAAATTTGTTAGGTAAAATATGTCAGAACAAGAAAAAATTAGAATACAAAAATTAAAAAAAATTAAATTATTAGGTATTAATCCATATCCTTCAAAAAAATATAAAATAAATTATAATATAAAAAAATTATTATATGATAAAATTAAAATAATAAAAAAAAAAAAAAAAATATATATATCTGGTAGAATATTTAATATAAGAAATATGAGTAAATCTTCTTTTATAGATATAAAAGATTATAGTAATAATAAAATACAATTATATTATAATATTAATTATATTGAAAAAATATATAAAAATAATAAATATTATATATTTTTATTTAAAAAATATTTAGATATAGGAGATATTATATGGATAAGTGGTAATTTATTTATTACTAAATTAAAAGAATATACTATATTAATAAAAAAAATTATTTTATTATCAAAATGTATTTATCCAATACCTAATGTTAAAATAAAAAATAAAAAAATATATTATGAATTTAAAAATAAAGAAAAAAGATATAGAATGAGATATATTGATCTTATAGTAAATGATAAAATAAAAAAAATTTTTTTAATAAGATCAATAATAATAAATAATATTAGAAAATTTTTAAATAGTTATAAATATACTGAAGTAGATACACCTATATTACAAAATATACCAGGAGGAGCAAATGCTAAACCTTTTATTACTTATCATAATAAATTTAAAAAAAAATTATATTTAAGAATATCTAATGAATTATATTTAAAAAGATTAATTGTAGGAGGATTTAAAGGAGTTTATGAATTTTCTAGAAATTTTAGAAATGAAAGTATAGATAAAAATCATAATCCAGAATTTACTATTTTAGAATTTTATGTATCATATAAAAATCACATATGGATGATGAATTTTTTTCAAAAATTATTAATATATATTTGTAAAAAAACGTTTAATAAATGTAAAATTAAAATAAATAATAAAACAATAGATTTTACAAAAAAAATAAAAAAAATTAAATTATTTGATTATATAAATGAAAAAACAAAATTAAATATTAATGAAAATACATCTTTAAAAAAATTAATTAATATATGTAAAAAATTTAAAATAGATATTAATATAAAAAAAAAAGAAAAAATAATAGATAATATTTTTAATAATTTTTGCAAAAAAAATATTTTCTATCCTGTTTTTATTACAGATTATCCAATTTATATGAGTCCATTAGCTAAAAAAAATATAAAATATAAAAAATTAACTGAAAGATTTGAATTATATATTAATGGTATAGAAATAGCTAATGCATATTCAGAATTAAATGATCCAATAGAACAATTAAAAAGATTTAAAAAACAAAATAAAAATAAAATAGATAAAGATTTTATAAAATCATTAAAAATAGGTATGCCTCCTACTGTAGGTATAGGTATAGGTATAGATAGATTAATTGCTTTATTAACTAATAATGATAATATTCAAGAAGTAATATTATTTCCTCAAATGAAATAAATTTATTTTATTTATTTATTGATTCTAAAAATTCTTTATTATTTCTAGTCTTAGATATTTTATCTATAATAAGTTCTATAGCATCTATAGAATTCATATCTGATATATACTTTCTTAAAATTGACATTTTTTGTAAAGTATATTTATCTAATAATAATTCATCTCTTCTAGTACTAGAAGAAATTAAATCTATAGCTGGATAAATTCTTTTATTTGCTATTTTTCTACTTAATTGTATTTCCATATTTCCTGTACCTTTAAATTCTTCAAATATTACTTCATCCATTTTTGAACCTGTTTCTATCATAGCTGTTGCTATTATTGTTAAAGATCCACCATTTTCTATATTTCTAGCAGAACCAAAAAATCTTTTAGGTTTTTGTAAAGCCTTAGAATCTATACCTCCAGATAAAATCCTTCCTGAAGTAGGTGTAATAGTATTATAAGCTCTAGCTAATCTAGTAATAGAATCTAATAAAATAACAACATCATGACCACATTCTACCATTCTCATAGATTTATTTAATACTATATTAGCTACTTTTACATGTTTTTCTGGATTTTCATCAAAGGTAGATGATATTACCTCACCATTAACACTTCTTTTCATATCTGTTACTTCTTCTGGTCTTTCATCTATTAACAAAATAATTTGATAAACTTCTGGATGATTTTTATCTATACAATTAGCACAATCTTTTACTAAATTAGTTTTACCAGCTTTAGGAGGAGCTACAAATAATGCGCGTTGTCCTTTACCAATTGGAGAAAATAAATCTATTATTCTAGTTGATATTGAACATTCTTTACCTGATAAATTAAATTTTTCATTAGGAAAAAGAGGTATTAAATGTTCAAATGAAAATCTATCAATTGTGTTAGATGGGGATATACCATTTATTTCTATAACTTTAACTAATGGAAAGTATTTTTCTCCATTTTTAGGAGGTCTTATTTCTCCTTTTATTGTATCACCATTTTTCATACCAAATAATCTTATTTGAGATTGAGATACATAAATATCATCAGGAGAAGTAATATAATTAAAATCAGAAGATCTTAAAAATCCATAATTATCAGGTATTATTTCTAAAACTCCTTCACTTATTATTACTCCATCAAAATCATTATTATCTTTATTTTTTTTTTCTAAAATTATATTTTTTATTAGATCTTTTTTTTTATAAGTAGTATATTTTTTTATATTTAGTTTTTTAGCTATTTTATATAAATCATGTATTTTTTGATTTTTTAATTTATTATAATTTAACATTTAAATTAAAAATTTTTAATATTTATTATATAATAAATAATATTTTATTATAATTAATTAAATATTTATTTTTTTATGGAAAATGTTATAGACTGCGTAATAATAGGATCTGGACCAGCTGGATATTCTGCGGCTATATATTTAGGTAGATCTAATATTAAACATTATATATATACTGGAGATATTCCAGGTGGACAATTAATAAATACTACTATAGTAGAAAATTATCCTGGTTTTTCAAAAGGTATATTAGGAATTAATTTAATGAATGAAATGTATAAACAAGCTATAAAATTTGGAACTATAGTTAAAAATAATAAAATATTAAAAGTTTTATTTTCAAATAAAAAAAAACATATTTTATATACTAATAAAAATGAAAAAATAATTACTAAAAGTGTAATTATAGCTACAGGATCTTTACCAAAAAATCTAAAAATTAAAAATGAAAAAAAATTTTTAGGTTTTGGTATTTCATATTGTGCTACATGTGATGGTATGATATTTAAAAAAAAAAATGTTGCTGTTATAGGAGGAGGAAATACAGCATTAGAAGAATCTATATTTTTATCTAGAATATGTAAAATAATATATTTAATAGTAAGAAAAAATAGATTTAAAGCTTCAAAATATTTACAAAAAAAAATATATAAAATTAAAAATATAAAAATATTATTTAATACTACAATTAGTAAATTTATAGGAAATAAAAAATTAAAATATATAAATTTATTAAATAATAATAATATAAAAAAAAAAAAAATTTCTGGAGTATTTATTGCTATAGGTTATTATCCTAATACATTAATTTTTAAAAATCAAATTAAAATGGATAAAAAAGGATATATAATTACTGATTATAAATCTACTAAAACAAATAAACCAGGAATATTTGCTGCTGGTGATGTTCAAGATAATAAATATAGACAGGCTATAACTTCAGCTGGATCAGGATGTATGTCAGCATTAGAAGTAGAAAAATACTTATTAAATTATTTATAAAAAAATGAATAAAAATATATATAATATTTCATTATTATCAAATAATGAAAAAATTAAATTTTATATAAATAAAAAATTTTTTAAATTATTTATTTATAATGAAGAAGATTTTTTAAACCCTAAAATAAATATTTTTTTTGAAAAAAAAAATATAAATAATATTTTTATATTTAAGTTTAATTTTATAGGTGTAATAACATTAATTTGTGATATTACATATAATAAATTTATATTTAAAATAAATAAAAAAAAAAAATTAAATATAATTTTTGGTAAAAATAAAAATGAAGAAAATGATAATTATTTAATATTACCATTTAACTATAGAAAAATAAATATATCTCAATATATATATGAAAGTATTATGTTAATGTTACCATTAAAAAAAATAGATCCTAAAATAAAAAAAATAATATATTAAAAATAAAAAATATTATTTATTATATTAATAATAAATAAATTTTAAATAATGGCACATCCTAAAAAAAAAACATCAATATCAAAAAAAAAAAAAAGAAGATCAAAAAATAAAAAAAATTTACTACCTGTATTATTTTATAATAAAAAATATAATATATATCAAATATATCATAATGTAAAAATTACAAAAAATAATAATGAAATTATATATTATTATAAAGATAAAAAAATAAAAAAAATATTATAAATAAATATTTTTATCATATTTAATTTTATTTAAATAAAGACCATATGGTGGTACATTAATATTATATGATATTTTATTTTTTTTAATTTTATAAATTAAATCATATATATAAATTTTTTTTAACCCTATTTCTATACAAATTGAAATAATTAATCTAACCATTTTTCTTAAAAATCTATTTGATTTAATAAAAAAAAAAATTATATTATTAACCTGTTTCCAATATGCATAATATATATTACAATTATAATTTTTTTTTTGTTTTTCTTTTTTTGAAAATAAAAAAAAATCTTTTAAATTAATTATTATATTAACTGCTTTATTCATTAAATCTATATTTAGTTTGTTTTTTTTAGGCCAATACCAATACAAATTTTTATAAAATGGATTTTTATCATAAGAAATTATATATTTATATGTTCTATTAATAGCACTATATCTAGCATGAAAATTATCTTTAACTTTATAAATTTTATGTATTTTTATATTTTTAGAAATTAATAAATTTATTTTATATATAAATGTTTTTTTATTTATAAAATTTTTATAATCAAAATGTGCAAAATTAATGTTTGCATGTACACCACTATCTGTTCTACTAGCTCCTATAATATTAATTTTTTTATTTAAAATAATTGATATTTTATTTTCTATTTCTTCTTCTATAGTAATATTATTATTTTGTTGTTTTTGCCATCCATTATAAAAATAACCATTATAAGATAATTTTATAAAATATCTCATATTTTAATACCAAATTTTATTAATTTTTTAATTATAATAATATTTTTTTTTTTTTTAAAAAATTTTTTTATATTATTTATTGTTGTAATACCAAAGTTTTTAATTTTTTTTTTTTTAATATCATTTAATAAATCATATAAATTATTATATTTTTTTTCTATTTTATTAGATATATATTTACCAATATTAGGTATACATAAAGAAAATAAAATATTAGAAATTTTTTTTTTTTTAGAATTTTCTATTTCATTAATAATTATATTAGATTCTTTATAAGAAAGTTTAAAATTTAAAAAATCATTAATTTTTAAATTATATAAATCAGTTATATCATTTATTATTTTATATAAAAATAATTTTTTAATAATTTTTTTTTTTATTTTTATATTCATAGCATATTTACTTATAAAATGTTTTATTTTTTCTATTTTTTGTGATTTACATTTATCTTCATTATAACAAAACAATTTATTATTTTTTTTTTTTAAAATTTTATTACAACAAGGACAATATAAAGGAAAATAAATATATTTATAATTTTTTTTTTTTTTATAATTAATATTTTTTATAATTTTAGGTATTATATTTCCTGATTTTTTAATTACTATTTTATCATTTATAGATAAATTATAACTATTAAAAATATTACTATTATATAAAGAAGCTCTTTTTACAATAGTACCATTAATTATAATAGGATTAAAATTAATTACTGGGACAATAATTCCACTTTTACCTATATAAAAATTTACATTTATTAATTTAGTAATATATTCTTTATCTTTAAATTTATACGCTATACACCATTTATGAAAAATATTATTATATTTTAACCTTTTTTTTATATTTAAATCATTTATTTTAATAACTATACCGTCTATTGGATATTTACTTTTAAATATATTTTTTTCCCAATAATCTATAAAAGATATAATAGATTTACTACTTTTACATAATAAATAAGATTTTTTTTGAAATTTAAAAATAAATTTTTCTAAAAATTTAATAGATTTAAACTGATTATTTATTTTTATACTAGTATCATTAGTATATGTAAAATATGGTATAAATTCTAATTTTTTTTTATAAAATATATCATTTTTATAACTATGAATTATACCATTAGCAGCACTTCTTTCATTAGAAAATTTTTTTTTATAATCTTTAATTCTTTTTTTATTTAAAATAAAAAAATTTTTTTTAGAAAAAACAATTTCACCTTTTATATCAAAAATTTTTATATTTTTTATTTTTTTTATGTATTTGGGTATATTTTTTATATTTAAAATATTTTTAATAACTACATTACCGTATTTACCGTCACCTCTAGTTATAGCATTATTTAATTTACCATATTTATATATTATACTAATAGCAATACCATCATATTTTAATTCACATATATAATATTTTTTTTTTCCTATTTTTTTATCTATATTTTTTTTCCATATTATAAAATTTTTTTTATTATATACATTATTTATAGAATACATTTTATAATAATGTTTAATTATTTTAAAATTTTTATTTGTAGTTAATATACTATTATTTAAACTTTTAGTAGGAGAATTTTTAAAATAAAATTTATATTTTTTTTCTAATTTTATTAATTTATTTAATTTTTTATCAAATTCGTAATTTGAAATTATAGGTTTATTTAAAATGTAATATCTATAATTATGATAATTAATATAATTAGATAAATTAATTATTTTTTTTTTTATTTTTTTATTCATTATTTATTTTTAATAATCTTTAATATTCTATATTTATTGTTAATATCTTTTTTAAAACTTATAATATCATAAAAAAAATATTTTTTTATAAAAATAAAAATTTTATCTTTTATATTATTTGATATTTCAAAATATATAACTCCATGTTTTTTAATTTTTTTTTTATAAAAATTAAACATTATTTGTTTATAAAAAATTATTTCATCATCATATAATACAAAAATAGATTTATAGGGCTCATATACTATATTTTTATTAATATATTTATAATATTTTTTATAAGAAATATATGGTGGATTACTAACAATTATATCAAAAAATGGTAATTTTTTAAAAAAATTTTTATAACTTTTTTTATTACTTAAAATATTAAATTTATAAAAAAAAGTATTTTTGTTTATTTTATTATACAAAAAATTTTTTTTAGCATTTAATATTATTTTATTAGAATAATCTAAACAAAAAATATTACAATTATATAATTTTTTTTTTATATATATTGATATACATCCACTACCAGTACATATATCTAAAATATTTAATTTTTTAATTTTATTTATTTTAATATTATCTTTAATTATTAAATTAACTAACTCTTCAGTTTCTTGTCTAGGTATAAAAATATTTTTATTTAAAAATATTTTTGTACACTTAAAATAAGTATATTTTATTATATATTGTATAGGATATTTATATATTAATTTATATATAGCATAAATAAAAAAATTATATTCTTTAATATTAATTTTTTTATTTTTTAAAATAAAATAATATATATCATTTATATTACATTTTAGAATATGAGAAAATAAAATAAAAAATAATTTGTATATTTCATTAAAATTATAAACTTTAATTAACTTATTAACAAAAATTATGTAACAATTATTTATATTTATTTTTTTTATCATACTTACCTACACATTTATTAAATTGATATTTTAATCTATTATTCCTGACCCAATAACTTCACATTTTATATACCAAACAATAAATTGACCTGGAGTAACAGCAAATTGTCGTTTATAAAATTCTACTAATACCCCTAATTTTAAAAAATGTAATAAAGCTTTTGCCATATTTACATTATATCTTATTTTACACATAACTTTAATTTTACCATTTTTTATTATAAGATCTTTTCTAATCCAATGTATAGTATTTTCCCTTACAAATAATTTTTTTTTATATAATTCAATATGATTTTTTTTACAAACATATAATATATTTCTATTTATATCTTTATTAAATAAAAATAAAGGATATTTATGCCCACTTATATTTAAATGTCTTCTTTGTCCTATAGTAAAATAATAATAACCAATATGTTTTCCTATTTTTTTATAATTATAAATTTTTTCATATTCTATTTTTTTATTATTAATATTATTATTTTTTTTTTTAGATGAAACATATATTATATCTCCTATTTTATCTTTTATTTTTTTTCTTAAAAAATTTATTATATTTACCTTACCAACAAAACATAATCCTTGAGAATCTTTTTTATATGAATTATAAAAATTTAATTTTAATGCTATTTTTCTAACTTCCTTTTTAGTTAAATTACCTAAAGGAAATAAACTTTTACATAATTGAAACTGATTAATTCTACATAAAAAATAAGATTGATCTTTTTTTATATCTATTCCAGATAATAAACAAAATATTTTTTTTTTATTATTAACTATAATTTTTTTTCTTACATAATGTCCAGTAGAAATATAATCTACATTTAGATATAAAGCTTTTTTTAAAAAAATACCAAATTTTATTTTTTCATTGCAAATTATATCAGGATTAGGAGTAATACCATTTTTATATCCATCAAACATATAATTTATAACTTCTTTCATATATTCTTTTCTTAAATCTAATACATAAAATGGTATATTTAATTTATTAGCTATTAACATAGCATATCTTATATCTTCCCACATACAATTATTATTAGTCCAATTATACATAAATATTCCAATTACTTCATATCCCATTTCCTTTAATAAATAAGCAGACACACTAGAGTCTACTCCTCCTGATAACGCTATTGCTACTTTTTTCATTATTTTTAATTAAAAATTTCCCTTACTTTATCAAAAAAAGATTTAATTTTATTTTTTTTAGGTAAAAAATTTTCATCTTTTTTATTTTTTTCAAAAAATTTTTTTTGTTCATAACTAATTTTTTTAGGTATCCATACATTTATATTAATTATAAAATTACCATATTCATAACCACTAATTGATGGCAATCCTTTACCTTTAAATTGTAATTTATTACCAGATTGAGTACCAGAAGTAATTTTAATTTGTATTACTTCACTTAATGTTTTTATTTTTTTTATTGTACCTAATATTGCATCTGGTATAGATATATATAAATTATAATGTATATTTTTACCTTCTCTTTTAAATTTTTTATGTGGTATTTCTTTAATTAAAATTATTAAATCACCTGGTCTACCACCGAAAGGAGCTTCATTTCCTTTACCAGAAATTTTTAATTGCATTCCATCAGTTACTCCATAAGGTATTTTTATATTTACTAATTCTTCAACCTGTATTAAACCATTATAATTAGCATAAATAGGTATATTTTTAATGATTTTACCTATTCCATTACAAAAATTACATTGTATAGTAGTTTGCATTCTACCTAAAAAAGTATTAGTAATATTAGTAACAACACCTGTACCATTACAATTATTACAATTTTTAAATTTAATTCCTGGTGCTACTTTCATTCTTTTAACTTTTATAATTTTGTTAACACCTTTATAAATATCTTCTATATTAATATTAATTATAATTCTTAAATTACTACCTCTAAATTTATTTTTTTTTTTTTTTTTAGTATTAAAATTAAATTCTGTAAAACTTTCAAATTCATCGCTAAAAATATCACCAAAATTAGAAAAAATATCATCCATATTCATACTACTTGATGTACCTCCTGTTTTACCAAATTGATCATATTGTTTTCTTTTATTATTATCACTTAATACACTATATGCTTCAGCAGCTTCTTTAAATTTTTCTTCAGATATTTTTTTATTATTAGGATTTTTGTCTGGATGATATTTAATAGCTAACTTTCTATAAGATTTTTTAATTTCATTTAATGAAGCATTTCTAGAAACACCTAATATTTCATAATAATCTTTCATAATATATATTTAAAAATTAATAACCAACAATTACTTTAGTACAACGAATAATTTTATCATATAAATAATATCCATCTTCTAATATTTTAACAACTTTTTTTTTCATATTTTTATTTTCAACTTTTATTTGTGATATAGCATAATGATAATCAGAATTAAAAATATCTCCTTTATTAACTTTTATTTTTTTTAAACCATTATTTTCTAATATTTTTTTAAAATTTTTATATATTAAAAAAATACCATTTTTATTATTTATTTTTTCTTCTTTTATTAAACGATCAAAATCATCTAAAATTGGTAAAATTTTTTTTATAATATCTCCAATATAAAATTTAAATAAATCTTTTTTTTCTTTATCATTTCTTTTTTTAAAATTATCAAACTCAGCTAATGTTCTTATAAATTTTTCTTTTAATATATCTATTTTTTTTTTTAATTTATCAATTTTATTTTTTTTATTTTCTACTTTTTTTTTACAATCACTTATTTTATTTTTTAAATCATTTGTTTTATTCATATTTTTTTTTTTGTATTGTACTTTAATATACAATTAAAATAAATAATATTAATTATAAAAAAATATGAAAAAAGAAAAAATTAAATTAATGAAAACATTAAGACAAAAAAGATATTCTATATTAATTAATAATTATTTAAATAAATTATTTATTATTGAAAATAAAAAAAAATTTAAAAATATATTAATAACAGTAATATATGTTTATATAAATAAAAAATTTTTTTTTTATTTTTAGTAAAAATTTTTTATAAAAATTTATTTTTTTATATATTTTAACATTAACATTTTTAACAAAAATATTTTTTTTTAATAAATAAAATTTATATTTTTTATAAAAAAAAAATAAATATTTTTGTTTTATTGAAAACTTAGTTTTAAATTTAATTTTATCTATTAAAGATAATTTATATACTAATGAAAAATATATATTTTTTCTAAATTTATTTTCTGTTGATTTATATATAAAAATAATATTTTTTTTTTTTTTATTAAATTTAATTGTATTTAAATATTTAATAAAAGAAAATGTGTTATTAAACTTTTTAATAACTTTTTTATTAAACTTTTTACTACTAATAATAGGCCAAGATGAAATAGTAATATCTTCTTTATTTTTTAAAATATTCCAAATATATTCTGTTATAAATGGAGCATAAGGATGTAATATTTTTAATAAAATATAAAAAAATTTAAATGTTTTTTTTTTTACAAATTTATTAATTTTATTATTTTTATTTTTTATAAATTCTAAATAGATAGAACAAAATTTTTTTTTAAATAAATCATATACTAATATAAATGATTTATATATTTTATAATTATTTAATAAAATATTTAATTTATATATATTATAATATAATATATTATTAAACCATTTAATTATTAATTTATATTGTATTTTATTTTTATTAATAATATTAAAATTATTAATATTAATTACTAATTTAAATGAATTCCATATTTTATTAATAAAATTTCTTCCTCTAATACATAATTTATCATTAAATATAAAATCATATTCATGATTATTCCATAATATACCAACTCTTAATCCATCAGCTCCATATTTATTTAATAAATAATATAAATTTTTATAATTTCCCAATGATTTTGATATTTTATTTTTAATTTTATCTCTAATTATACCAGTAAAATATACCCTTTTAAAAGGTTTTTTTTTAATTAAAAAAGTACTAAACATTATCATTCTTAAAACCCAAAAAAATAATATATCATTACCAGTTACCAAAACATCAATAGGATAATAATAATTAAAATCAATATTATTAGGATTGTTTATTCCATTAAATACTGATATAGGTAATATCCAAGATGAAAACCAAGTATCTAATACATCTTTTTCTTTCTTTATTGAATATATATTAATATTATTATTTTTTTTTTTAATAATTTTTATTGCAGAATTTAAATTTTTAGCTACTACAAATTTATTATTATAATAATAAACTGGTATTTTATGGCCCCAATTTAATTGTCTAGATATATTCCAATCTTTTATATTTTTTATCCATTTATAAAATAAATTATCATATTTTTTTTTAGGATAAAATACTATTTTTTTACTTTTTATTTCTTTTAATGCAGGTTTTATAAATTTTTTCATTTTTAAAAACCATTGTAAAGATAATTTTTTTTCTATTATTGTATTAGTTCTTTCTGAAAAACCTATTTTGCTTAAAATTTTTTTTTTTTTAACTAAAAAACCTAATTTTTTTAATTTAATATATATTTTTTTTCTTACTATAAATCTATCTAATCCACTATAATTTAAACAATTATTATTTAATGTACCATTATTATTAAAAATGTTTATAATATTTATTTTATGTTTTTTATAAATATTAAAATCTTCATTACTATGTGCTGGAGTTATTTTTAAACATCCAGTACCTATATTTTTATCAACAGATTTATCTGTTATTATAGGTATTATTCTATTAATAATTGGTACAATTAATTTTTTTTTACTATTTATAATTTTTTTATATCTTTTATCTGTTGGATTAATACAAACAGCTGTATCACCAAATATAGTCTCTGGTCTAGTAGTAGCTATAACTAAAAAATCTTTTTTATCTTCTGTAAAATATTTTATATAATACAAATAATTTACTTTATTCTTATATATTATTTCTTCATCAGATATTGTTGTTTTAGCATAAATATCCCAATTTACTATTCTATTTTTTTTATATATCATACCTTTTTTATATAAATATATAAAAACATTAATAACAGATTTATATGTGTTTTTATCCATAGTAAATTGAAGTCTATTCCAATCACAAGAACAACCTATACTTTTTAATTGATCTATTATTATATTATTATATTTTTTAGACCAATTTAATAAAATTTTATTAAATTCTTTTTTAGTTAAATCATTTATATTAATTCCATTTTTTTTTAATTCTTTTATAACTTTTATTTCTGTAGCTATAGATGCATGATCAGTACCAGGTATCCAACATACATTATATCCTTTCATTCTTTTAATTCTAGCTAATATATCTATTATAGTAAAATTTAATATATGTCCTATATGTAAATCTCCTGTAATATTAGGAGGAGGTAACAATAAATAAAAAGATTTTTTATTTTTATTATAATTAGAATTAAAATATTTATTTAAAATCCATTTTTTATATATTTTTTTATTTAATTTTTTAAAATTGTAATTTTTAATTTTTTTTAAATTTTTTATGTTCATTAAAAATTTTTAAAAAAAAAATTATTTATATTTATAAAAATCTACTAGTTGTATAATAGACATTAAAGATGAATCTCCCTTTCTATAACCAGCTTTTAAAATTCTAGTGTATCCTCCTTTTCTATTTTTTATTTTTTTTAAAATATCAGTAAATAAAATATTAACTACTTTTTTATTTTTTAATTTACTTAAAATTATTCTTTTAATATGTATATTATTAGTTTTAATTTTATTTAAAATAGGTTCAATATATTTTTTTAATTCTTTTGCTTTGCACAAAGTAGTATATATAGATTTATAAATTATTAAAGAACATGACATATTAGATAACATACTTTTTCTATGAGAATATTTTCTACTTAAATTTTTTTTTTTTTTATTATGTATCATAAAATTTATATTTTATATTTTTTAATATCCATTTTAAAATTTAATTTTTTTTTTTTCATTTTATTAATTAATTCTTTTAATGATTTTTTACCAAAATTTTTTATTTTTAATAAATCTGATTTTTTAAAATTTACTAATTCTCCCCATGTATAAATTTTAGATTTTTTAAAACAATTTATAGTTCTAACTGAAAAATTTTCAATATCTAAATTTGAATTTAATAATTTTCTCATTTTTAAATATTTTTCATCATATTTTTTAATTTTTTTTTCTTTTTTTAATTTATACAAATATTTTTTTTTAGAAAAAATATTTAATATATTAATTAATTTTTTAGAAGACTTAACTAATGCATTTGTTGGATATATTGATCCATCAGTTATTATATTTAATTTTAAAATTTCTTTATTATTATTTATATTTTTAACTTTAAAATATACATTTTTAATAGGAGTATAAATAGAATCAATAGCAATAAAAGAATTATATTTTTTTTTTTTTTCTGAAGGTACATACCCTTTTCCTCTATCTACTATTAAATTTATATTAAAATCAACAGATTCATCTTTATTACAAATAACAAATTTTTTATTAATAACTTCAAAATAATTAGAAAAATTATCAATATCACCAGCATATATTTTATTTTTTTTATTATTGATATTTATATCTATTATTTCTTTATCTATATCAAATTTTTTATTTTTTAACTTAAATCTTATTTGTTTTAAATTTAAAATTATTTCACTTACATCTTCTATTATTCCTTTTATATATGAAAATTCATGTATTATTCCATTAATTTTAAAATAACTAACTGAAAATCCATATATAGAAGATAATAAAACTCTTCTAATAGTATTACCTATAGTAATACCATATCCATTATTAAGAGGAAAAATTTTAAATTTTCCTAAATTATATGAATCTTTTAAAACCAAAATTTTTACTTTATTATACATATTAATTATTTAGAATATAATTCTACTATTAATTGAGTATTTATATTTTCATCTATATCATTTATAGTAGGTAATTTTAAACATTCAGCTGACATATTATCTTCTTTAAATATTAACCAATTTTTTATCTTATTTTTTATTATTGTTAATGAATTTACAATATTAATATTTTTATTCATTTTTTCTTTTAATGAAATAATATCACCAATATTTATTTGATATGAAGGTATATTTATTACTTTATTATTAACTTTAATATGTTTATGTGATACTAATTGTCTAGCTGAAAATCTAGAAACAGAATATCCTATTCTATAAACTACATTATCTAATCTACGTTCACACATTTGTAATAATAAATTTCCAGTTATTCCTTTTTTTTTATAAACTATATTAAACATTCTTCTAAATTGTTTTTCTAATATTCCATATATATATTTTACTTTTTGTTTTTCTAATAATTGAATAGAAAAATAAGATTTTTTACCTATTCTTTTTCTAAATAATCCATGTTGTCCTGGTGGATATTTTTTTCTTTCAAAATATTTTTTATTACCATATATATATTCTCCAAATTTTCTAGAAATTTTATTTCTAGGCCCTATATATCTAGACATTTTTTTTTAAAATTTATTATTTAATTTATATTCTTCTTTTTTTAGGTGGTCTACATCCATTATGCGGTAATGGTGTTTTATCTTTAATAGATAAAATAGTAATTCCATTATTATTAATAGTCCTAATTGCTGAATCTCTACCTGACCCAGGACCTTTAATTATAATATCAACTTTTTTAATCCCAAAATATAAACATCTATCAGAAATATTTTGAGCTGTTATTTGTCCTGCAAATGGAGTATTTTTTTTTGAACCTCTAAACTTCATTTTACCTGATGAAGACCAAGCTAATACATTTCCAATTTTATCAGTTAATGAAATTATTATATTATTAAAGGTTGAATATATATATATATCACCATAATATATTTTTTTTTTTTTTTTTTTCATAAAATTAAAATATTTAAAAATTATTTAATAGCTTTTTTTTTATTAGCTACAGTTTTTCTTTTACCTTTTCTTGTTCTTGAATTATTTTTTGTTTTTTGTCCCCTTAAAGGTAAACCTATTCTATGTCTTATTCCTCTATAACTACCTATATCTTTTAATTTTTTAATATTTAATTGAACCTCAGAACGTAATTCACCTTCAATTTTAATATAATTAGAAATATAATTTCTAATTTTATGTAATTCTTTATCTGTCCAATATTTAACTTTTTTATTTATATCAATATTATTTAATAATAAAATTTTTTTAGCTGTAATAAAACCTATACCATATATATATGTTAATGATATAACCCCTATTTTATTATTGGGTAAATTAATACCTGCTATTCTAGCCATAATTTAATTTTTTATTTTTAATTAACCTTGTTTTTGTTTAAATCTAGGATTTTTTTTATTTATTATTCTTAATATCCCTTTTCTTTTAACTATTTTACAATCTTTACTTCTTTTTTTTAATGAAACTACTTTTTTCATAATTATAAATTTATATTTTAATTAATTTAAACTAATATCTATATTTTATTCTTCCCCTTTTAAGATCATAAGGAGAAATTTCTATTTTAACTTTATCTCCTGGTAATATTCTTATATAATGTTTTCTAATTTTACCTGATATATGTCCAATAACTATAAAATTATTTTTTAATTTTATTTTAAACATTGCATTAGGCAAAGCTTCTATAACTATACCATCTACTTCAATATTTTTTTGTTTTACCATAATTTAATAAAATTTTTTTTAAAAAAAATAAAATTACTTGTATTTTTAATAAATACAATACCATAAATAAATAAAATACATAAAAATAATGATAAAACTAATATGTTAAAATTTAATATACTAATAATATCATATAATATATTTATATAATTAATATTTTAATATTTATTTTTTAAAAAATACCATAAAATTTTTATTTATACATATAATATAACATGTATTATTTATACATATAATATTAATTAATTTAATGTATAATATTTTATTTAATATTTTAAAAATATTATTTAAGTAATATTATAAGTTTATTTATTTAAATTTTTATTTTTTAACAATATTATTTTACTACCATTATCTAAAATTTTATTATAAGCTTTTTTACTACATTTATCAGCATATATAATAATTTTTTTTTTTAAAATACCATTAGATAATATTTTTAATTTTCTTTTTCTTTTTATCTTTTTTAAAGATATAAGTACTTCTTTATTTATTATTTTTATTTTTTTTTTAATTATTATATTCTGTATATCACCTAAATTCAAAACATTATATATATTTTTTTTTTTTAATAATCCAAATTTAGGAATTCTTTTATATAAAGGTGTTTGTCCACCTTCAAAACCAATTTTTTTTGAATATCCAGATCTAGATTTTTGACCCTTATGACCTCTACCACATGTTCTACCTTTACCTGATCCTATACCTCTACCTACTCTTTTTTTTTTTTTAATTGATCCTTTATTAGGTTTTAAATTATATCCAATCATATATTTTATTTTTTATTTATATTTTTTTTTATTTCACTCATTATATCATAGTTATTTCTTATTTCTTTTAAAGCATAAAATGTAGCTTTTACACAATTATATACATTAGAAGAACCTATAAATTTAGAAAAAATATTTTTTATTCCTGCTAATTCTAATACTATTCTAGCAGATCCTCCAGCAATTACTCCAGTACCTTTATTAGCTGGAAATAAAAAAATTTTAGAACTACAATATTTAAAACTTTGTTCATATGGTATAGTATCATTAATTATAGGTACCATTATTAAATTTTTTTTTGCTTTTTCACCTGCTTTGTAAATTGCATCAGATATTTCTTTAGATTTACCCATACCATATCCTACTATACCTTTATTATTACCTTTAATAACTATAGTACTAAAACTAAAATCTCTTCTTCCTTTAGTTACTTTACATACTCTTTTTATTTTTACTAGTTTTTCATTTAATTCTAAATTATTAAAATTAATTATTTTTTTTTTTTTTAAAAAAAACATTTTTTATTTATATTTTAATACCATTATTTCTAATTTCATCTAATAAAATTTTTATTCTTCCATGATATATATATCCATTTCTATCAAAAAAAGCTTTTTTAATATTTTTATTTAACATTTTATAAGCTATTTTTTGTCCTATTAATTTTGACATTTTTATTTTAGTCATTTTTTTTTTATTTTTTTTTTTCTCTTGTAAAGAAGAATATGAAGTAATAGTTTCTCTATTATTATCATCTATTACTTGTACATATATTTCTTTATTACTTCTAAAAATTGATATTCTAGGAAAAATTTTATTACCATATTTTTTATTAATTTTTTTCATATTTTATACAGATTTTCCAGTTTTTATAATTATTTTTTCATTTTTATATCTTATTCCTTTACCTTTATATGGCTCAGGTTTTTTAATAGATCTTATTTTAGAAGCTACTATACCCAATAATTGTTTATCACAACTATATATAGTTATTATAGTATTAGATCCTTTAATATTTTCTGTTTCAATTAATATTTTTTTACAAAATTTAATAACTATTGTATGAGAAAAACCAACATTCAAATTTAAAATTCTACCACTACCATTAGCTTTATACCCTATTCCTACTAATTCTAATTTTTTATTATAACCATTTTTAACACCTATTATCATATTATATATTAACATTCTATAAAGACCATGTAAACTTTTAAATTTTTTTTTATTATTTAAATTATTAGTAATAATAATTTTTTTTTTATCAATTTTTATTTTTATATTTTTATTCAATTTTTGTTTTAAAATACCTAATTTACCATTAACATATATATATTGTTTATTAATATATACATTTACATCACTAGGAATTATAATATGTTTTTTACCTATTTTAGACATAAAATTAAAAAACTATACATAATATTTCTCCACCTATTTTTTTTTCAATAGCTTCATCACCAGTCATTACACCAATAGATGTAGAAATAATAGAAATACCATATCCATTTAAAACTTTAAAAATTTTTTTATATTTAAAATATTTTCTTAAACTAGGTTTACTTATTCTTTTAATATTTCTAATAACTGAAATATTATTTATATATTTTAAAAATATTATAATTTTATTATATTTTTTTTTTGTATATATTTTATAACTTTTTATATAATTTTTTTTATATAAAACTTTAGTAATATTATAATTAATTTTTGAATAATTAACTTTAACATAGTAATTTTTTACATTACATGCATTTCTTATTAAAGTTAAATAATTTGCTATAGTATCCATTTATTTTTTTTTTATATTTATTATATTACCAACTAGCTTTTTTAATTCCTGGAATTAATCCATTAGATGATAATTTTCTAAATTCAATACGAGAAATACCAAAAAATCTTATATATCCTCTAGTTCTACCAGTAATTTTACATAAATTTTTCAATCTAACAATAGAAGCATTTTTAGGGATCTTTTGTAATTCTAAATATTTTTTTTTTTTTTTTAAATTATTTCTTTTTTTATAATATTTTAAAAATAATTTTCTTCTTTTATTTTGTCTAGATTTTATAGATTCTTTTGCCATATATATTTTTATTTTTAAAAGGTAATCCTAAATATATTAATAAATATTTAGATTCTAAATCATTTTTATTATTAATTACAAAACTAATATTCATACCATAAATTTTTTTTACTTTATCAAAATTAATTTCTGGAAAAATTATATGTTCTTTAATACCTAAATTATAATTTCCTCTACCATCAAAACTAGTTTCTTTAATTCCATTAAAGTCTTTAGATCTTGGTAATGCTACAGAAATTAATCTATCTAAAAATTCATACATTATATTATTTCTTAATGTAACCATACATCCTATTGGTATGCCTTTTCTTAATTTAAATCCAGCTTCATCTTTTTTAGATAATCTATAAATAGATTTTTGACCTGTTATAGATTCTAAATCTTCCATATAATTATAAATAATTTTTTTTTTTAATACTGCTATACTTCCTACACCTATATTAATAACTATTTTTAATAATTTAGGTACTTGCATAATATTTTTATAATTAAATTTTTTTATTAATAAATTAATAATTTTTTTTTTATATAATTTTTTTAATCTAGGAATATACATAAATTATTTTTTTTTTATTTTTTTATAAATAAAATTATCAACTAAAATTTTTTTAGATTTTTTACATATTCTTAATTTTTTACCATTTTTTATTTTAAAACCTATTTTTGTTTTAGTTTTATATTTAGGATCTTCTATAGAAATATTAGATATATCTATTTTAGATTCTTTTATTATTATTTTACCTTTATTATTTTTATTTTTTTTAATTTTTCTTTTAATATTTTCAATACAACTTACATTTACTTTGTTTGTTTTTTTAAAAATTTTATTAATTATACCTCTTTTACCTTTATTTTTACCAGATATAACAATTATTTTATCTTTTTTTCTTATTTTTAACATTTTTTTGATTTTTATTTTATACTATACTACATAATTAGATAATGAAATTATTTTCATATATCCTTTATTTCTTAATTCTCTAGAAACTGGGCCAAAAATTCTAGTACCTTTAATTTCTTTATTTTCGTTTAATAAAATACAAGCATTATCATCAAAAGATAAATAAGTTCCATCTAATCTTTTTATTTTTTTTTTTACTCTTACTATTATAGCTCTATATATTTCTCCTTTTTTAATATTACTTTTTAAAAAAACCTTTTTAACAGTAACTATAATAGAATCACCAATACTAGCATATCTTTTGTTTGATCCTCCTAAAACTCTTATTAATAATACCTCTTTTGCCCCTGTATTATCAATTACTTTAAGTCTTGATTCTTGTTGTAACATATATATTTTTTTTTAATTATATTTTTTTTTAATAATCCAAAATTTATTTTTACTTAACGGTCTTACTTGTAAAATTTTTACAATATCTCCTTTTTTAGTTATATTATTTTCATCATGAGCAAAATATTTTTTTTTAATTAAAATCATTTTACCATATTTTTTATGTTTTTTTTTTTTACTATATAAAACTATTCTAGTTTTATTCATTTTATCACTTATAATTAATCCTTTTATACTTTTAATTTTTTTTTTCATATAATATAAAATTTAAAAAAAATCATCATAAACTATATATTTTGTTTTAACTGGTAATTTTTGAGAACATAATTTTAAAGCTTTTTTAGCTATTTTTTCCGATACTCCGTTAATTTCAAATAATACTCTACCAGGTTTAACAACAGCTACATAATATTCAACATTTCCTTTCCCCTTTCCCATTCTTACCTCTTGAGGTTTTTTAGTAATAGGTTTATCAGGATATATATTTATATATAATTTACCCTCTCTTTTCATATATCTAGTACATGCTACCCTTGCAGCTTCTATTTGTTTTTCAGTCACATATTTTGGTTTATCTATTGATTGTATACCATATTTACCAAAATGTAATTTATAACCTCTTTTAGCATTTCCCTTCATTCTACCCTTTTGTTTTTTTGTATATTTTTTTCTAATTTTATTAGACATTATTTTAAAATTTATTTTGTTTAAATTTATTTGGTTTAAATTTATTTGGTTTAAATTTTTTTGGTTTAAATTTATTTTTTTTATAATTTTTATTTTTATAAAAAAAGTTTTTATAAAAATTAGATAAATCTTTATTATTTTTATATATTTCACCTTTCATTATCCAAACCTTAACTCCTATTTTACCATAAGTAGTATTTACCTCATTTAAAGCATAATCTATATTAGATCTAAAAGTAGATAGTTTTATAGATCCCTTTTTATATGTTTCAGTTCTAGCCATTTCTACTCCATTTAATCTACCTGATATTTGTATTTTTATTCCTGTAATTTTCATTTTAATAGCTGTTAATATAGAAAATTTAATAGATCTTTTATAAGATATTCTATATTTTATTTGTCTACATATATTTTTAGCTACTAATAATGAATCTATTTCAGGATTAATAATATCAACAACATTTATATAAACATCCATATTATTATATTTAATATTTTTTTTTAAAAAATTATTATTTTTAATATTATCAATAATAATTTCTTTTATTTTTCTTTTAATAAAATCTACTTCTTTTCCTTTTTTACCTATAACTATCGCAGGTCTAGATGTACATATAGTAATTATAATTTTATTTCTTGTTCTTTCAATTAAAATAGAAGATATACAATATTTATTTTGAAATCTATTATTAATATAATCTCTAATTTTATTATCTTCAATAACATTTAAAAAATAATTATTAACCCATATAGATTTCCATCCATATATAAAACCTAATCTATTAGCAATAGGATTTGATTTTTGTCCCATATTTATTTATTTTTATTTATTTCTAATTTAATATTACTTAATCTTTTTCTAATTTTATGATATCTACCTTGAGAAGCATATCTAAATCTTTTAACCATTCCTGAACTACCTATAATTACATTATTTATATAAAAAAACTTATAATTTTTTTTTTTAATTTTATAATTAGATATAACTGATAAAATTAAATTTTTAAAAATTTTTGATATTTTAATACTTATATAATTATCAATTATATTTATAACATACAATAAATTTTTTCCTTTAATAATATTTTTTATAAATATAATTTTTTTAGGAGATATTCTTACATTTTTTACTAAAAAATATTTTTTTATATTTTTTTCTTTAATCTTTATAGATGAAATCCTTTTTCTTTTTCCCATTTTTTTTTAATTTATTTTTTTTTATTTTTACCTGAATGACCTCTAAATATTCTAGTAGGAGAAAATTCACCTAATTTATAACCAACCATATCCTCAGTAACCAATACAGGAATAAAATTTTTACCATTATGTACTAAAAAAGTATTACCTATAAATTCAGGAGTAATTACTGAAGATCTAGACCAAGTTTTTATAGCTGGTTTATTTTTAATTAACTTATTATTTTTTTTTATCTTTTTTATTAATTTATAATTTACATACGGTCCCTTTTTTAATGATCTAGGCATTTTTTAATTTTTTTTTATTATTAATTTAGATGTTTTATTTTTTTTTCTACGTGTTTTAAAACCTTTAGAATATAAACCTTTTCTACTTTTAGGATGTCCACCTGATGCTTTACCTTCACCACCACCCATAGGATGATCAACAGGATTCATAGCTACTCCTCTTGTTCTAGGCCTTTTACCTAACCATCTATTTCTACCTGCTTTTTTTATTTTTATAAATTTATGATTTGCATTAGATATAGAACCTATAGTAGCCATACAATTTAATAAAACCATTTTATTTTCATTAGAAGATAATTTAATAATAGCATATTTTTTTTCTTTAGATATTAAAGTAGAATATGTACCTGCACTTCTAGAATATATACCTCCATTACCTGGTATATTTTCAATACAACATATAATAGTACCTAATGGTATAATATATAATGGTGCAGAATCTCCTAAATTTAAAATATTATCATTTTTTGTTGATTTTACAATACTTCCCTTTTCTAAACCATTAACTGACAATATATATCTTTTAACTCCATCTTTATAATTTAATAATGATATATATGAAGATCTATTAGGATCATATTCTATACTTTTAACAACAGCATTAATATTTATTTTATCCCTTTTATAATCAATTAATCTATATTTTTTTTTATGACCACCACCTATATATCTTACAGTTATTCTACCATAATTATTTCTACCACCTGTTTTATTTTTACCAAAAATCAATTTATTAAATTTTTTTCTTTTATTCTTTATTTTTTTCATTTTTTATTTTTTTAATAAAAATTTAATATTCTTATTTGTTTTATAAAATTTAACCATTATTTTTTTTATAAATTTTATTTTACCCTTTATTAGTTTATTTATTAAATATTTATTTTTTGTTTTTTTTTTTAATTTAATAAAATTAATTCTTTTAACACGTAATAAATAATTTTTATAAAAATATTCTTTTAATTTAATTTTATTAATATTTTTTTTATTTAAAATAAAAGTATAAATATTATATTTAATAAACATATAAATACTTTTTTTAGTTTTTAAAGGAGTAATAAATAATTTCATTTTATTTTAAAAATATATTAATTATATGTTTATCAATATTATTACCTATAAAAATTATATAATTAGCTATTAAAATATTAAATAAATTTAAATTAACAATATAATTAATATTAACATTTTTAATATTTCTAGATGAAAATAATAAATTTTGATAAATTTTATCAGTAATAATTAAAAATTTATTTTTACTTTTTATATTTATATTTAATTTTTTAAAAAAATTTAAAAAATATTTAGTTTTAAATGATAAAAATTCAAAATTTTTTATAAAAAAAACTTTATTATTCAAAATTTTTTCACTTATTAATATATTTCTTATTTTTTTATAAATTTTTTTATTAACTTTTATTTTATAATTTCTTTTTTTAGGACCAAATACTCTAGCACCTCCTCTAAAAATAGGATTTTTAATATCACCTTTTCTTGAACTACCACTACCTTTTTGTTTTAAAATTTTTTTAGTACTACCTTTAATCTCACTTCTTTCTTTAGTTTTACTATTACCAAATCTTTTAGAATTTAAATAACTTTTAACATAAAGATAAATTAAATGATTTTTATTTTTATAATTTTTATTTTTTTTAAAAATTTTAATATTTTCTATTATAACATCTGTTTTATTTATAATTTTATTTATCATTTTTTTTAATTATTAAATAATTATTTTTTTTACCTGGAACTGAACCATTAATTAAAATTAAATTATTAATATAATCTATATCTAATATTTTTAATTTTTTTATAGTTACTTTTTTATTACCCATTCTACCAGCCATTTTCATACCTTTAAAAACTCTTGATGGTGATGAACCAGCACCTATAGATCCTGGAGATCTTAATCTATTATGTTGTCCATGTGTTTTACCACCTACACCAGAAAAATTATATCTTTTAACTACACCTTGAAAACCTTTACCTATAGAAAAACCAGTAACATCTATATTATCACCTATATTTAATATATTTAAATCTATTATTTTTTTTTTAATTTTTTTTATTTCTTCATTAGTTACATTATTTAATTGAATTATTTTTTTATAATAATTACATTTATGTTTTTTAAAAAAACCTTTTAATGGTTTATTAACTTTTTTAATTTTATCATAACCTAAAAATAATGTAAAATTATTTTTATTATTTTTAATTTTATATATTATTTTACAAGGAATAGAATAAATTATTGTACAACTATAATTTAGTTTATTTTTAAATAAACTTATCATTTTAATTTTTTTTCCTATTATTTTAATCATATTTATTTTATTTATATTTTTATTTGTACATCTACACCACTAGCTAATTCTAATTTCATTAATTCATTTATTGTTTGAGAATTAGCATTTAAAATTTCTAAATAACGTATATGATTTAATAATTCAAATTGTTCTCTAGATTTTTTATGTACATGAGGTGATCTTAAAACAGTAAAAACTTTTTTTTTAGTAGGCAATGGTATTGGACCGTTAATAGTTACCCCAGTTAATAATACAGATTTTATAATTTTTTTTATAGATTTATCTAACAAAATATGATCATATGATCTTAATTTAATTTTTATATTTTGACTCATATATTTTTTTTTTAAAAAAATATTTTAATTTATTGTTTCTTTTAACATTTTTTCTAATATATAATTTGGTATATCATCATAATGAGAAAAATTCATACTAGATGTAGCTCTACCAGATGATAAAGTTCTTAAAATAGTAACATAACCAAACATTTCAGATAAAGGTACTATAGATTTTATAATTTTATTATTATTAATATCTATTATACCTTTAATTATTCCTCTTCTTTTATTAATATCACTAACTATATTACCCATATTATTATTTTTACAAAAAACTTCTATTTTCATTATAGGTTCCATAATTATAGGATTAGTTTTTTTAGATGACTTTCTAAACCCATTTTTAGCAACTATTTCAAAAGATAAAGAATCTGAATCTACTGAATGATAAGAACCATCTAATAATGTAATTTTCATTGATTCTATTTCATATCCCAATAAAGGTCCCTCTTTCATAGAATTTTTAAATCCTTTTTCTATAGAAGATATATATTCTTTAGGTATATTACCACCTTTAACTTTGTTAACAAACTTTAATCCTTTTTTTTTATATGGACCTATTGTAAATAATATATCAGCAAATTTACCTCTACCTCCTGTTTGTTTTTTATATATTTCTCTATGTTTAATTTTTTTAGTTATTTTTTCTTTATATTCTACTTTTGGTACTCCTCTATTTAATATTATATTATACTCACGTTTAATTCTATCTATTATAATATCTAAATGTAATTCTCCCATACCATAAATTATTGTTTCTCCTGTTTTATTATCTATTTTAACATGAAAAGTAGGATCTTCTTCAGAAATTTTAGATAAAGCTATACTCATTTTATCTATATCATATTTATATTTAGGTTCTATAGATATTCCCATTACTGGATTAGGAAATAAAATTTTTTCTAATAATATAGGATAATTTTCATCACATAAAGTATCACCTGTTTTAATATTTTTAAATCCAACTCCAGCAAATATATCCCCTGCACAAATTTTATATATAGGTATTTGTTTATTAGCATGCATTTGATACATTCTAGATATTCTTTCTCTTTTTTTAGTTCTAGTATTATAAACAAATGATCCAGTTTCTAATATTCCTGAATAAACTCTAATAAAAGCTAATTTACCTACAAATTTATCACTTGATATTTTAAATACTAAAGAACAAAAATGAAATTTATTATCAGGTTTAACAATACATTTTTTTTTATTAATTATATTTATACCTTTTATAATTTTAGATTTTAAAGGAGAAGGTAAAAACATACATATAGAATCTAAAATAGGTTGAACTCCTTTATTTTTAAAAGAAGATCCACATAAAATAGGTATTATATTCATATTACAAGTTTCTTTTCTTAATCTAGATATAATTATTTTTTTACTAATATATTTATTAATTAACAAGTAATCCATTATTTTATTATCATATTCTGACAATTTTTCTAATAATTTAAGTTTATATTTATCATAAATTAATTTCATATCTTTAGGTACATCATTAATATAATATTTCATACCATAATTTTTATCATCCCAAGTAATAAGTTTATTTAATATTATATCTATAATTCCTATAAATTTTTCATTTTTTATAAATGGTATTTGTAATATTATTGGATTACTATTTAATTTTTTCTTTATTTGTTTACATACATAAAAAAAATTTGCTCCTTTTCTATCCATTTTATTTACATAACCTATTCTAGGTATTTTATATTTATTAGCTTGTCCCCATACAGTTTCAGTTTGAGGTTCTACACCTTCTACAGCACTAAATAAAACAACCATACCATCTAATATTCTTAATGATCTTTCAACCTCAACAGTAAAATCAACATGTCCTGGGGTATCAATAATATTTATATAATATTTTTTTTTTTTATAAAACCAATTACATCTAGTAGCAGCAGATGTTATTGTTATCCCCCTTTCTTGTTCTTGTACCATCCAATCCATTGTTGTATTTCCTTCATGTACTTCACCAATTTTATGATTAATACCAGAATAAAATAAAATTCTTTCTGTAGTAGTTGTTTTTCCAGCATCTATATGAGCTACTATACCTATATTTCTAGTATATTTTAATTTATTCATAATAATTTATTTTTATTTAAAATTTAAAATGTGAAAATGCTTTATTAGATTC
Source organism: Candidatus Shikimatogenerans bostrichidophilus (assembly GCA_029851265.1). Taxonomy (GTDB): domain Bacteria; phylum Bacteroidota; class Bacteroidia; order Flavobacteriales; family Blattabacteriaceae; genus Shikimatogenerans; species Shikimatogenerans bostrichidophilus_B. The sequence goes on along the minus strand of CP099827.1, from coordinate 27,559 downwards.
AGCTATTTTATGTAATTCATTTTTTTTTTTAATTGTTTCTCCTATACCTCTATAAGCTGAAATTATTTCATTAGCTAATTTTTCAGACATATTTTTACCCTTTCTTTTTTTAGAAAAATAAATTAACCATTTAATAGATAAATATTTTTTTTTTTTTTCATTAACATGTACAGGTATATTATAAGTAGTACCACCTATTTTTTTACTTTTTACTTCTACATCAGGAGAAATATTTTTAATTGATTCTTTTAATATTTCTAAAGGTAATTTTTTTTTATTTTCAAATTTTTTTTTTATAATATTTAAAGTAGTATAAAATATTTTATATGCTAAATATTTTTTACCATTTTTCATTATATGATTTATAAAATATGTTACTAATTTACTATTATATTTTATATCTGGATTATATATTTTTTTTTTTATTTTTTTTTTTCTCATTTTTTTTTTGTTTTTTTTTAGCTCCATATCTACTTCTACTTTTTTTTCTACCTTTAACTCCATCAGTATCCAAAGCACCTCTTATTATATGATATCTTACTCCAGGTAAATCTTTTACCTTACCTCCCTCAACTAATACCATAGAATGTTCTTGTAAATTATGACCTTCTCCTCTAATATAAGCATTTACCTCTTGTCCTCCCGTTAATTTTACTCTAGCTACCTTTCTTAAAGCTGAATTAGGTTTTTTAGGAGTTGTAGTATATACTTTTATACAAACACCTCTTTTTTGAGGACAAAATTTTAAAGCTGGAGATTTATTTTTTTTTTTAATAATTTTTCTTTTTTTTCTTATTAATTGTTGAATAGTTGGCATTTTTTTTTAATATTTTATCTATATAATTAAATGTTGATAATAATATAGGTTTTTTATTAATTATAGCTATGTTATGTTCATAATGAGCAGATAAAGATCCATCTTTAGTAATATATGTCCATCCATCTTTACATAATTTAATTTTATATGTCCCTTGATTAACAATAGGTTCTATAGATAAAACCATACCATTGCATACAGATAATCCAGTAGATTTTTTACCATAATTAGGAATATTGGGAAATTCATGAATATTTTTACCTATTCCATGACCAACTAAATCTTTAACTACATTAAAATTATTTTTTAATATATATTTATTAATATTATAACCTATATCACCTATTTTATTACCTACTTTACAACTTTTAATACCAATATATAAAGATTTTTTAGTTACTTTTAATAATTTTTTTTTAATTTTATTTATTTTACCTACACCAAAAGTATATGCATGTTCTCCATAATAATTATTCATTAAAACACCACAATCTATTGAAACAATATCCCCATTCTTTAAACATAAATTTTTTGGTATACTATGTACTACTTCATTATTTACAGAACTACAAATAGTATTAGGATAATTATATAATCCTAAAAAAGCTGGTTTACCACCATTATCTAATATAAATTCTTTAGCAATTTTATCTAAAGTTAATAAATTAATACCTGGTATAATTTTAGATGCTAAAATACCTAATGTTTTAGATGTTAATAAAGAACTTTTTTTTATTAATTTAATTTCTTCATTATTTTTAATTAACATACAAACGTATATTTTTTTTAAAAATTATATTAAAATATAATATAAATAAAATAATTATATATATAATAAAAAATTGGGTGATATTAGATTTGAACTAATGACCTTTTGCTTGTAAGGCAAATGCTCTAAACCAACTGAGCTAATCACCCTATATATTTTATATATAATATTTTTAATTTTATTATACAAATAAAAATTTAATTTATTTTTTTTTTTTTTTAAAATATAAATATTTATTATATATTTTTTTTTTTATATTATATATTTTTTTTTTATCTATTTTATTTAAAAAATTAAAATTTTTTGTAAAATCTATTTTACCTTTAGATATATATTTAATATCTTTAAATATTATTTTATCTTCAACATCATTTATTTTATTCCATTTAATATAATTATACTTCATTAAATTAGCTATTATATATATATATTTTTTTTTTATTTCTTTATCATTTATTTTAATTAAAATTTTTTTAATAAAATATTGTATTATTTTACCATAATATTTATATTTAAAATGTTTTAATTTATATTTTTTTTGAAATAATATTTTTTTTTTTTTTATTTTTAATTTATTAATTTTAAAAGGATAATCAACTTTCAATTTCATTTTAGATATTAAAAATAATTGTTCCCACAATCTACGTTTATATTCTATTATATTTTTTTGTTTATTATTATTTATATTACTCATAATATTTATAATCATTATAGCATTTTTATTTCTTATTTTTTTATTTTTAATTTTAACTATTTTATCAACAAATTTTTCAATATTTCTACCATATTGTGGAATAATTATATTTTTTCTAGAAGTGTTGTATTCCATATTATAATTTTGTAATTTATTTTATAAATAAAAAAAATAATTTAAAATTAAAATTTAATTAATAATTTAAAATATTATATTATACAATGTCTAAAATATGTAAAATAACAAATAAAAAACCTATGTCAGGTAATAAAGTTTCTGACTCTAATATAAAAAATAAAAGATGGTTTAAAATAAATATATTTAAAAAAAAAATATATGATCAAAATAAAAAAAAATGGATAAAATTAAAAATTTCTTCTTATGCATTAAGATTAATAAAAAAAATAGGATTAAATAATGCAATTAAAAAATATAAAAAATGTCAAAAAATAGAAAAAATATAATAATAGAATGTATAGAACAAAAAAAAAATAATAAAAATAAAAATATATCTCGATACTATACTAGTAAAAATATTAAAAATAATAAAAAAAAATTAAAATTAAAAAAATATAATTATATATTAAAAAAAAGAACTATTCATAAAGAAATATAATAATTATTATTAATAAAATTATATATAATGAAAAATAAAATAAATAATAAAACAAAATATATAAAATACATAAAAATGGTTAAAAAAAAAAATGGTTATTACACTTTTATAGAAAAAATAATTAATGAAAAAAAAATTAAAAAAATAATAAATGATTAATAATTTTTTTTTTTTTATAAATAAAATATTTTATAATAATTTTAAAAATAACAAAATAATTAAAAAATTAGAATTAAATTTAATTAATAATGATTTTGGTATTAAAATAACATATAATATAATTAAAAATATTGAAAAATTTAAAAATAAAAAATCAAAAATTTTATTATATATAAAAAAATATTTTTTTAATTTATTTTTAATTAAAAAAAAAACTATAAATTTTAATAAACAAATATCATTATTTTAATGATATTTGTTTATTAAAATTTATAGTTTTTTTTTTAATTAAAAATAAAAAATCAAAAATTTTATTATATATAAAAAAATATTTTTATAATTTATTTTTAATTAAAAAAAAAACTATAAATTTTAATAAACAAATATCATTAAAAAAAAATAAATTTCCATATATATTTTTTTTTTTAGGTATAAATGGAACTGGTAAAACAACAAGTATTATAAAATTAACTTTTTTTTTAAATAATAAATATAAAAATAAAAAATTATTAATAGTTTCAAAAGATATATTAAAATATTCATATTTAAAAAACAAAAACATATTTATATTTTTATTTAAAAAAAAAAATAATATTAAACATATAATATGTGAATCTATAAAATATGCTAAAAAAAAAAAAATTAATTTTATTTTTATAGATAATTCAAAAAATTTAAATAAAGATTTATTAAATGAATTAAAAAAAAATCAAAAAATTATATATAAAAAATGTTTAATAGAAAATATATTAATTTTAGATACTTTAATTGAAAAAATACAAATAATAAAAAAACAAATAAAAAAAATTAAAAATTTTATTAATATTAATTCTATTATTATTACTAAATTTGATTTATATAATAACTATGGTTTAATAGTAAATATATATAAAATTTTTAAAATACCTATAAAATTTATAATTTATGGTAAAAATATAGAAAATATAAATATTTTAAATAAAAAAAAAATAATTAAAAATATTTGTAAAATATTATTTTAATAATTTTATTATTTTTAATAAAAAAAAATAAAATTTATCTATTTCTTCTATAGTATTATACATACCAAAACTAATTCTTATAGTACCATTTATATTTAAATATTTCATTAATGGATGAGAACAATGATACCCCGTTCTTACACATATACCATATTTATTTAACATACATCCTATGTCAAAATTATTTATATTTTTAATATTAAAAGATAATATTGATGAAGAATGTATATTATTTTTACCATATAAAATTATATTTTTATTTTTTAAAAATAAATTTTTAATAAAATTAATTAATTTTTTTTCATAAATATTAATATTGTAAATATTAATTTTATTTATATACTTTATAACATATAAAAAACAAAATATAGAACATATATTAGGAGTACCTGCTTCAAATTTTTTAGGTAAATCTGTATATATTGTTTTATTTAATGTTACACTTTTAATCATAGATCCTCCTAATTGATATGGTGGAAATTGATTTAATATTTTTTTTTTACCATATAATATACCCAATCCATAAGGTCCGTATATTTTATGAGTAGAAAAAGCATAAAAATCTATATTTAATGATTTAACATTTATTGGTATATGAGATATAGATTGAGCACCATCTAATATTATAATAATATTCTTATTTTTATTTCTAATTATTTCTACTATTTTTTTTATTGGTAAAATTGTACCAAAAACATTAGATATATGTGTAATAGAAATTATTTTAGTTTTGTTAGATATTATATTTTTTAAAGATTTTAAAGATATATTATATTTTTTATTTATATTAATAATTTTTAAAATTAATTTTTTTTTTTTACATAAATATTGCCAAGGTATAATATTAGAATGATGTTCTAATAAAGATATAATTATTTCATCATTCTTTTTTAATATATTTATATTATTTAAACAATTACATATTAAATTTATTGATTCTGTAGTACCTTTAGTAAAAATTATTTCTTTTTTACTATTAGCATTAATAAAATTTTTTATTATATTTCTACATTTTTCTATATAAAATGTAGATTTATTACTTAAATAACAATTGTTTCTATATACATTAGAATTTAAATTATAATAATAATATTTATTTTTATTTATTAAACATTTAGGTTTTTGAGTTGTTGATGAATTATCAAAATATATTAAAGGATATCCATTAATTTTTTTACTAAAAATAGGAAATTGATTTCTTATATTTATTATTTCTTTTTTTGTAAACATTATTTACAAATTAATTTTAATTTTAATTTTAAATTATATTTTATTTTTTTTATAAAATCTTTAAAATACTTTAATTCTTTATTATTAAATATTTTATAAAAAATAGATAAAAAAAAAATAATTTTAGTTTTATATAAAGGTATACCTCTAGATTGTAAATAAAAAATTATATTTTTATCTATTTTACCTATATTTACACCATGAGAACATTTAATATTATTAGATAAAATATTTAATTGAGGTTTTAAAAATAAAAAAACTTTATCAGATAAAATAAAATTTTTATATTTTTGATAAGATATATTATATTTTGTTTTTTTTTTAATATTTATTATACTATTAAATATTCCTATAGATTTATCATCATATATTCCTATATAATACTGTTTATTATTACAAAAATTATAATTATTTTTTATTTTTATATAATTTTCTATAATTTGATTTTTATTACCTATTATAATTCCATATAATCTACATAAAGAATTATTTGATATATTATTTACTTTAATATAATTTAATGTATATCTTTCATTAATATAAAAGTCATATAAATAAAATTTACTTAATGATTTTTGAAATATATAAACGTTGTTAATAGAAATAAAATTTAAATTATTATTTTTATACTTTAAATATATAACATTACTTTTTTTTTTAATATAAATATTTAACAAATTATTATGTAAAATTTTTTTATTTTTATTATTAATTATATATTTTTCTTTAATATTTAAAAATGTATTTTTTCTAACAAAAATAAAAATTTTTATATTAGTCATAATAGATTTTTTAATATTATAAATATAATTTAATTTTAAATTAATATATTTTTTATTTTTATTTTTATTTTTAATATATAAAAAAATACATTTATTTTTATTTAAAAAAGAAGATATAATATTTAAATAAGAAAAATAATTATAATTTTTAATTAAATTTAAATATTTATTAATATTATTAATTTTTTTTTTTTTAATTTTAAAAATTAAATTAATGTTATTAATATTATATTTATAAAAAAAACCATTTATAAAAAAAATATTAATATCATCTTTTTTAAAATTATAATTATCTATTTTTAGTTTTTTATTTTTTTTTTCTATATTATATTTTCTTTTTATTATATAATTAATTTTAGAATACCTCCATTCTTCTATTAAAAAATTTGGCTTTTTTTTTTTAATAAAATTTTTATAAATTAATTTTAAAAATTTATTATTATTTATTTTTTTTTTATTTATATATTTATTTATATCTATTATTTTAATATTCATTAATTTATAAATTTATTATATCCATATTTTTCTATTTTTTTAATTAATTTTTTATTACCTGATTTTATTATTTTTCCATCATATATAATATGAACAAAATTAGGTTTAATATAATTTATTATATTAGTATAATGAGTAATTATTAATAAAGATCTTTTTTTTTTTTTTTTATTTATATATTGTTTAATATTATTTAAAATATTTTTTAATGAATCTATATCTAATCCTGAATCTATTTCATCTAAAATAGTTAATTTTGGTTTTAAAATTAACATTTGTAAAATTTCATTTTTTTTTTTTTCACCTCCAGAAAAACCTAAATTAAAATAACGAGATAAATATTTTTTATTTATATTTAATTTTTCACATTTTTTATATATATTTTTTAATATATTATTATTATTTTTTTTTTTTATAAAACTTTTTATAAAATTATACATACTTAATCCATCTATTTCTACTGGATTTTGAAATGATAAAAAAATTCCTAATTTAGATATTTTATCAGGTTTTAAATTATTTATAATTTTATTATTAAATAATATTTCTCCATCTTCTATTTTATACTTTGGTTTACCAGCTATAATATAAGACAATGTACTTTTACCCGATCCATTAGGTCCCATAATAATATGTATTTCTCCTTTTTTAATTTTTAAATTTAATCCCTTAATAATTAAATTTTTATTAATTGATACATATAAATTTTTTATTTTTAACATATTAATTTTTTATAATTTAACCTACACTATTTTCTAATTTAATATTTAATAACTGTTTAGCTTCAAAAGCAAATTCTAATGGTAAATTATTTATTATATTCATACTGAATCCACTAACTATTAAAGACATAGCGTTATCATTATCTATACCTCTTTGATTACAATAAAAAATTTGTTCTTCTTCTATTTTTGATATAGTTGATTCATGTTCTATCCTAGATGTTGAATTCATAGATAATATATATGGTAAAGTATAAGAACTACACTTTTTTCCTATTAATAAAGCATCACATTGAGTAAAATTATTAGAATTTTTAGAATTTTTACATATTTTTACTAAACCTCTATATGTACTTATAGAATTATCCATACATATACTTTTTGAAATTATTGTACTTTTAGTATTTTTTCCTATATGTATCATTTTACTACCAGTATCTATTTGTTGATAATTTTTTGTTAAAGAAACTGATTTAAATTCTCCTATAGAATTATCTCCTTTAAGTATACATGATGGATATTTCCATGTTACCGAAGATCCAGTTTCTACTTGTATCCATGATATTTTAGATTTTTCATAACAAATACCTCTTTTAGTAACAAAATTTAATATACCACCTCTACCATTTTTATTTCCAGGATACCAATTTTGTATAGTTGAATATTTTATTTTAGAATTTTTTAAAGCTATTAATTCTACTACTGCAGCATGTAATTGATTATTTGATCTTATTGGTGCAGTACATCCCTCTAAATAACTTACGTATCCTCCTTCTTCTACTATTATTAAAGTTCTTTCAAATTGTCCTATTGTTTCATTATTAATTCTAAAATATGTTGATAAATCTATAGGACATTTAATATTTTTAGGAATATAACAAAAAGAACCATCAGAAAAAACAGAGGAATTTAGGGCTGAATAAAAATTATCATTATATGGTACTACACTACCTATATATTTTTTAACCAAATTTTCATATTTTTTAATTGCTTCACTAAGAGGACAAAAAATAATACCATATTTTTTCAAAATTTTATTATAAGTTGTTTTAATACTAATAGAATCAAAAATAAAATCTATTGAAATTTTATCAAATTTATTGTTTATTGGTACACCTAATTTATTAAATGTTTTTATTAATTTTTTATTTTTTTTATTTTCTATTTTAGAAAAATAACTAATTTTTTTAAAATTTATCTTTTTGTAACGTAAATTAGCCCATTTTGGATATTTATAAATATTTTTTTTCCAATAACTATAAGATTTTAGTCTCCATTTAGTAAACCATTTAGGTTCTTTTTTAATTTTAGAAATTTTTTTTATTATTTTTTTATTAATACCTAATGGAAAAGTATTAGATTTAATTTTAGTATAAAATCCATATTTATATTTTTCTTTTATAAATTCTTTTTTCATTATTATTAATAATAACTAAAACTATTTCCACATCCACAAGTTTCTTTTGAATTAGGATTTATAAAAATAAAACCATTTTTATTTAATTCTTCTTTATAATGTAATTTTAAACCATTTAAATAAATTAAAAATGTTTTTTTTATTAAAATTTTTATTTTTTTAATTATAAACAATTTATCATCTTTTTTTTTTTTATTATCAAATTTTAATTTATAATAAAACCCAGAACAACATCCACCATTTTTTAAATTTATTCTTAAAAAAATATTTTCTAAAGATAAATTATCTTTTTTAATTAAATATAATATTTTTTGTTTTGCTTGTTTAGATATATATAACATAAGTTTATTAATTAATAAATATTAATTTTTTTAAATATTATTTTTCTATTTTTTTTATTTAAAGAAAAAAAATAATTATTAATTATTACATTAATATTAAATTTTAAAAATATTTTTTTTAAAAAAAAAATATTTTTTATATTTAAAAAAATTATTTTTCTAATTTTAATTTTATTAATTGTATTTTTTAATATATTTATAATTTTATATATATTATTTTTTTTTTCTTTAAAATATAATAATATTTCACTATATTTATTAATATAATTAAAATCTATTTTATTATTATTTAATAAATTAATAAATTTACTATAACTTAAAATTTTTAAAATAATTATTGTATTATCAAATTTTAACATTTTTTTTAAAAATAAATCATTTTTTAAAAAAAAATAATCTAACATTATTTTGTTAACTCCATTGAAAAATAATTTATTAAAATAATTAATATTTTTAATTTTAATTTCAATACTTATTGGTAAATTATAATTATATGATAATCTATTAATAATATTTAAAAAAACTTTTTTTTTATTATTTATATTAAAATTATCAAAAATAAAAATCTCATTTGCACTTCGTTTAATATATAAAAAAAAAATTTTTATATAATCTAATTTATATTTATTATTTTTATAATATATTGTATTATATAATTTATTATTAATTGTTAAAAATGGTACAAAAAATTTATTCATTTTTAATTTTAAATTAAATATAAAAAATTTATTAATATTTTTCTTCCATTTTCACCTGATATCTCAGGATTAAATTGTAATCCATAAAAATTATTTTTTTTCAATACTGCACTATAAGATATAATATGATTAGTATGAGATATACAATATTTACCAACTGTTATATAATAATTATGTATAAAATATTGATAAAAATAATTTTTTTTTAATCCATAAAATAATTTTTCATCATTATTATGATAAACTTTACTCCATCCAATATTATTTTTACTTTCTTTATTAAAATCTAATATTTTTTTTATTTTTATATTTTTAAAAATATTTAAAAATTTAATTTTTTTATATTTATAACATAACATATATAAACCCATAGAAATAGCTAATACAGGTTGTTTTAATTTATATATAATTTTATTTAATTTTTTTTTTTTTATTAATTTTATAGTTTTTTTTATATCAAATGTACTATATATAATAACCTTATCTGAATTTAAAATTTTATTTTTATTATTAGTTATTATTGGTTTAATACCCAAATAATTAAAAACATTAATTATTTTTTTATTAATATTTTTATTTAATAATTTTATTATTATTATATTCATTTTTTTTTATTAAAAATAACCAAAAAATTTTAAATATTTATAATTATTTTTCCATTTTATAATTTTTATAATAAAATCTATATAAATTTTTTTTTTATATATTTTTTTTATATATTTTCTAGAATATAAACTAAGTTTATTTATGTTTTTACCATTTTTACCTATTAAAATTTTTTTTTGAGATATTTTTTCTAAATAAATTATACAATAAATAATTAATTTATTTTTTAAATTTAAAAATTTTTCTATTATTATTTCTGAAGAATATGGTATTTCCTTTTTGTATATTTTATAAACATTATTTCTTATAATTTCACATATATTAAACTTTAAACCATAAGTAATATTATATTTATAATTAAATAATATTTTTTTTTTTTTAGTTAATTTATTTATTCTATTTATTAATAAATTATTTTTTTTTTTAAAAAAACTATTAATGTTATTAATATTAATAATATTTTTTTTAATAAATAATTTTAAATAAAAATTATCTATTTTTTTTTTTTTATTAAATATTATTAATATTATATTTTTTTTTATTTTTTTTTTAAAATAAAAAAAAAATTTATCTTTATTTAAATAATATTTATTATTTATAGTAACATATAAAATAATATTTGATATATTTATTGATTCATATATATATTGATTTATTATTTTATATATATATTTTTTTTTTTTAAAAATAAATCCTGGATTATCTATTAATAATATTTTTTTTTCATTTAAAATAAAATCATAAACTATTATTTTTCTAGTATATTGAATTTTTTTATTTACAATAGATATTTTTTTATTCAATATTTTATTAAACAAAAATGATTTACCAACATTACTAAAACCTATAATACTAATAATAGAATTATAATATTTATAAAATTTTTCTATATTTTTCATTTATAAATTATTTTATATAAATTTTTAAAATCTTTAATAGATAACTGTTCTGGTCTTTTAAAAAAAATTTTATAATTTTTATATTTAATATTTTTTTGTATTATATAATATTTTAAAGAATTTTTTAATATTTTTCTTTTATATTTAAATGTTTCTTTAATAAGAAAAAAAAATTTTTTTTTATTTATTTTTTTTATTTCTTTTTTTTTATTTATTATTTTAACAACTAATGAATCTACCTTAGGTATAGGATAAAAATTATTTTTATCAATTTTAAATTTTTTTTTAATTTTAAAATAAATATTAAATATAAAAGACAATCTAGTTTTTTTTAAAATAATAGAATTTATAAATTCTTGTTGAAAAGTACCTATACATTCAACTATATTATTTCTATTTTTTATTATCCATAATAACAATTTAGAAGATATATTATATGGAAAATTTCCTATAATATAAAATTTTTTATATTTTTTTATATTTTTTAATTTTAAATTTAAAATATTTTTATTAATAATATTTTTTTTATATTTATAAAATTTTTTTTTTATATAATTTACTAAAAATTTATCTATTTCTACTAATAAAAAATTTTTAGAAATTTTAATTATTTCTTTACTTAAAATACCTAATCCTGGACCTATTTCTAATATACAATCATATTTTTTTTTAGTAATATATAATAATTCTATTATTTTTTTACTTATTATATTATTTTTTAAAAAATTTTGACTATAATATTTTTTAATTATCATATATAATAAATTATTAAATTTTATTCAATTTATTAATTTGTTTATTTATTTCTTCATCTGTTATCTTTCTAAATATTAATTTAGCTTTATTAATTTTATGATTATATGGTATTATAACTTTTATTTTTTTTAATTTTAAAATATTATATTTTTTCATATTTATTATTTTTAATAATTTTTTACTAGTTATAGGTAAAAAAATATAAGATAAATGACTAATAATACCTATTATTTGAGAAGAAATATATAAAGTATTATTTATATTATTTATATCATTACATTTCCATGGTTGTTTAATTGATAAATATTTATTACCTATTCTAGATAATTCCATAAATTTAAATAATGATAATCTAAATTTAAATTTCAATATTAAATTACTAATTATTTCAGGATATTTAAAAATTTTATTTATTGTTTTTATATCTATTTTATTAAATTTATTATTTTTTGGTATTATACCATTATAATATTTATTTACTAATACAACTACTCTATTAAAAAAATTACCTAATATTCCTATTAATTCTGAATTATTATATAATTGAAATTTTTTCCAAGTAAAATTACTGTCTTTATTTTCTGGCATATCCATAATTAAAGAATATCTTAAGGAATCTTCCATATTAGGAAAATATTTAAAATAATTATGTATCCATATAGCCCAATTTTTAGAAGTAGATATTTTTTTACCTTCTAAATTTAAAAATTCATTAGATGATATATTATATGGTATTATATATTTTTTATTATAATTATTTATTATTATAGGAAATAATATACTATGAAAAATAATATTATCTTTTCCTATAAAATTTATTAATTTATTATTTTTTTTTTTCCAAAATAAAGTCCATTTTTTTTTTTTCTTTTTACATAAATCTTTAGTACAAGATATATATCCTATTAAAGCATCAAACCAAACATATAATACTTTATTTTTATATTTTTTAATTGGTATTTTAATACCCCATTTTAAATCTCTAGTTATTGATCTATCATGTAAACCGTATTTTATAAATGATTTAATTTGATTAATTACATTTTTTTTTATATTTTTATTTTTTTTAAATTTATTTAATAATTTTTTAAAATAATTTTTATATTTTTTAAATGGAATAAATAAATTAATAGTTTTTTTTAATATAGGTTTAGTATTGCTTAAAATAGATTTAGGTTTTAATAATTTAACTTCATTAATAATATTTCCACATTTTTCACATTGATCAGAATAACAATTTTTATATTTACAAATAGGACATGTACCTATAACAAATCTATCAGCTAAAAATTGTTTATATATTTTATCATAATATTGATAATTACTTTTTTCTAAAAAAAAATTTTTTAAATATAATTTTTTAAATATTTTTTTACATAATTCATGATGTTTTTTAGATGATGTTCTATAATAATTATCTAATGATATATGAAATTTTTTTAAATTTTTTTTTATATATAAATGATATTTATTAATTATTTTTTTTTCTTTTATATTTTTTTTTTTTGCTTTTATAACTATAGAAGCACCATGTTCATCAGAACCTGAAATAAAAATAATATCTTTATTAAGACCTCTTAAACATCTAGCGTAAATATCAGCTGGTATATATACTCCAGACAAATGTCCAATATGAATATACCCATTTGTATATGGAAAAGCTGCTGTTATTATATATTTATTTTTCATAAATAATTAATATATATAAATTTATTAAAAAACTAATTTAACAATTTCATACATATAAGTAATAAAATAAAATTTTAAACCTAATAAATATTTTTTATTAATATTTTTAATATCTTTCTTATTATCTTTTGGTAAAATAATGTATTTTAAATATGCTCTTTTAGCAGCTAAAATTTTTTCTTTTATTCCACCAACTTCTAATACTTTACCTCTTAAAGTTATTTCTCCTGTCATTGCTATATATGGTTTAATAATTTTTTTAGTATATAAAGATAATAAAGATGTAAAAATTGTTATTCCTGCTGATGGGCCATCTTTAGGTATTGCCCCTTCTGGAACATGTAAATGTATATCATATATATCAAAAAATTTACAATTTATATTAAATTTTTTATAATTTGATTTAAGATATTTTATAGCTATAATAGCAGATTCTTTCATTATTTTACCTATATTACCAGTAATTGTTAAATTTCCCTTTCCTTTAAATAAAATAGATTCTATATATAATATATCACCTCCTATACTTGTCCAAGCTAATCCTATAGTTACACCATAAATATTAATTTTTTCATATATATTAGGACTATTTGAATATCCTAATATTTTTTCAATACAATTAAAAGTTATATTTTTAATATATTTTTTTTTAATTACTATATTTTTAGCAGTATAACGTATAATTTTAGATATACATCTTTCTAAACTTCTTATACCAGCTTCATATGTATAATTCATTATAATTTTTTCTATTTTTTTAGTACTTATATAAAGTTTATATTTTAACATACCATTAAATTTTAAAATTTTAGGTAATAAAAAATTTTTAGCTATTTTAATTTTTTCTTCTATAGTATATCCACTTAAATTAATTATTTCCATTCTATCTAATAAAGCGTAATTAATATTATTTAAAGAATTAGCTGTAGCTATAAATAATATTTTTGACAAATCATATCCTATTTCTAAATAATTATCATAAAATGAGTAATTTTGTTCGGGATCTAAAACTTCTAACATAGCTGTAGAAGGATCTCCATTAACTCCTATACCTATTTTATCTATTTCATCTAATACAAAAACAGGATTAGAAGTTCCTGATTTATTTATACATTGTAAAATTCTACCAGGCAAAGCTCCTACATAAGTTTTTCTATGTCCTCTTATTTCTGATTCATCATGTAATCCACCCAAAGAAACTCTTATATATTTTCTATCTAAAACTTTAGCTATAGATTTACCTAAAGAAGTTTTACCTACACCAGGAGGTCCTACAAAACATAAAATAGGAGCTTTCATATTACCCCTTAATTTTAAAACAGATAAATATTCTAATATTCTATCTTTAATTTTATCTAAACCATAATGATTATTATTTAATATTTTTATTGCTCTTATTAAATTAAAATTATCTTTTGAATATTTATACCAAGGTAATTGTAATATAAATTCTAAATGTTCTTTAATAATATTATATTCAGGATTTTGAATATTTATTTTTTTTAATTTTAATAACTCTTTATTAAAATATATTTCTGCCTCTTTTGACCATAGTTTATTTTTAGATTGTTCTTTTAGTCTTTTAATTTCTGATAAATAATAAAAATCTCCTAATTCTTCTTGTATAGCCTTAATTTGTTGATTTAATAAATATTCTTTTTGTTGTTGATCTATTTCATGTTTTACCTTTTTTTGTATACTTTTTTTTAATTTTATTTTTTGATATTCTATATTTAAAAATTTTAAAATCATTAATGATTTTTTTTTAACATTATTTTCTTCTAAAATTAATTGTTTTTTTTTTATACTAATATTCATATTAGAGGTAACAAAATTTATTAAAAATGATAAATTATCTATATTTTTAATAGCAAATATTACTTCACTAGGAAGACTAGAATCATTTTTAATCATTTTTATAGATACATCTTTAATAGAATCTACTAAAGCATAAAATTCTTTATCATAAGTGTCAATTTCTTCTAATACTTTTATTTTACACCTTAAATAATTAGTACTATCAATAATTTTATCTATTTTAAATCTTTTTTTTCCATGTAAAATAACTGTTATACTATTATCGGGCATTTTTAATAATTTTAAAATATATGAAATAGTACCTATTTTATATAAATCTTTTTTTTTAGGATTTTCTTTATTAATATCTTTTTGAGTTATTACACCTATAATTTTATTATTATTATATGAATCTTCTAATAATTTTTTAGATCTTAATTTACCCGCTGTTATAGGTATTACTAATCCAGGAAATAAAACTATATTTTTAACAGGTAAAATATTTATTATTTTAGGATATCTTTTATTTTTTTTATTATCATTATTATTACTTATTATTGGTATAATTTCAGTTCTTGATGAATTAAAATTAGAATTAAAAAAAAATTTATATTTATTTTTTTTATCATTCATTTTATTGAAAATTAAAATATATTTATTAAATAATATAAAATATATTTTTTTTTTAAAAAAAATATATTTTTAAATAATTAATTAAAAATGAAAAATAAAATTATATTAGGAGTTGATCCTGGTTTTAATATTACAGGTATATCTATAATAAAAATTAAACCACCAAAAAAAAAAATAAAAATTTTAAAAATAAAAGAAATATATTTTTTAAAAAAACATAATTTTAAAAAAAAAATGAATATTATATATTTATATATCAAAAAAATAATAAAAAAATATAAACCTAATAAATTAATTATGGAATCTATTTTTTTGGGTAAAAATGTTATTTCAATGAAAAGATTAATACAATGTCAAAGTTCTATTATTTTAGCAGCTATACAAAAAAAAATACCTATAATAGAATATTACCCTAAAACTATAAAATTTATAATAACAGGAAATGGAAATTCTACAAAATTAGATATTAAAAAAAAAATAGAAAAAATATTAAATATATCTTTAAATTATAGTAAAAATTTTGATTTCGTTGACAGTTTAGCAGTAGCTATATGTTATATTAAAAAACATATATTTTAAATATATATAAAAAATTATAATTATATTAATATATTTAAAATTTTATTTTTTATAAAAATAATTTTTTTTATTTTTTTTTTATAAAAAAAATTATTATTACATTTTATTTTATTTATAATATATTTTTTATTATTGTTTACTTTATTTATTTTAATAACAAATTTTTTTTTATTATTTAACATAATTATATATTTAATTTTTTTTTTGTAATATATATTATAAATTTTAGGTTGTTTTTCCATAAATATACTATTTTTATGACCTAATTTTTCCCATATTTCTTCAGAAATATATGGAGCAAATGGTGAAAACAAAATTATAAATTTTTCTAATATATATTTATTTTTAATTTTTTTTTTTATAAAAATATTAATAGTTTTCATAAAATAACTTATAGAAATATGTAATAATAATTTTTTATAATTTTTATATACTTTCTTAATTATATTATTTAATATAATTTTATCTTCTTTTTTAGGTTTTTTTTTAATTATTTCTTTATTATTTTTAAATATTAATAATAATTTATTTATAAATCTTTTAATTCCTTTAATTTTATCTAAATTCCATATTTTTTTTTTATTAAAAGGACCAATAAAAATTTGATATAATCTAAATACATCTATTCCAAATTTATCTATTATTTTATTTGGTTTTATTATATTTAATTTAGATTTAGACATTTTTTCTAATTTTTTATAACATAAAAATTTTTTTTTCTTATAAAATATAAAATTTTTATAATTTTTATTTTTAAATAAAAAAAAATTAATATTTAATTCATTATTATTAATAATAAATTTTTTTTCTATATATATTTTTTGAATTTTTTTTTTATATTTTTTAATTAAATCATAAGATATAAATTTTTTTTTTTTTATTAATTTAAAAATAGAAAAAGAATAATTTAATATTATTCCCTGATTAATAAATCTTTTAAATGGTTCATTATAATAATTAATAACTTTAATATCTTTTAAAAACTTTAAACAAAATCTAGAATATAATAAATGTCCATTTGTATGTTCAGATCCACCAATATATAAATCAACATTTTTCCAATATTTTTCTTTATTATTGCTTATAATTTTATTATTATTATTATTATCTATATATCTTATATAATACCAATTAGATCCAGCACAACTAGGCATAGTACTAGTTTCTAATGGATAAATTTTTTTTTTTATATCTATAAATTTGTTTTCAACTATTTTTTTATTAATACTATCCCAAGCCCATTTATAATAAAAATTTAATTTAAATTTATAATTTTTATATTTTGATATATATTTATTAATATAAGGTAATTTTAAAGGTAATTTATTATATGGTATATTATATGGAATATTATATATATAATATATAGGTATAGGTTCTCCCCAATATCTTTGTCTAGAAAAAATTAAATCATTTAAGTTGTAAATTATTTTTTTTTTTTTTTTAAAATACAAAAAAAAACTTTTAATATAAAAATTTTTTTTAATACTTAATGTTAATTTATTTTTTATTTTTAAAAAATTTTTACTATTTTTAACATTTAAATAAATATTTTTAATACTTTTATTATTTTTATAATTACTTATATATATATTAATTTTTTTTTTATTTTTATTAATTATATTTGTTTTAATTAATATTTTATAATTTTTATTATTATTTATTTTTTTTACAATATTAATTACTTTTTTTTTATATTTTTTTTTAATAAATTTAATTAATAATTCATATATATAAGAATTAGTATTTATAATAATATTATTTATATTTTTTTTTTTTTTAAAATAAAATATTTTTGTTTTATATTTTTTATTTATTTTTATGTTAATATAAAAACATTTTCTTTTACCTATCCATTTTATTTGAGAATTTTTAATATTTTTAGGCCAATTTATTTTTTTTAATCCATTTAATAATTTATCAGAATATTTTGTTATTCTTAAATGCCATTGTAACATTTTTTTTTTTGTAATTTTATGCCCTCCTCTTTCACTTTTTCCATTTTTAATTTCATCATTAGCCAAAACAGTACCTAATTTAGAACACCAATTAACAAAACTATTTTTTAGATACGCTAATCTATGTTTATTTAAAATTTTATTTTTTTCTTTTTTTTTTAAACAATTCCATTTTTTTTTTTTTTTATAAATATTTATTAATTTTTTAATATTTCTAGCTTTTTTCTTTTTTTTATCATACCAAGAATTAAATAATTTTATAAATATCCATTGTGTCCATTTATAATAATTTTTATCTATAGTATTTATTTCTTTATCCCAATTAAAAAAAACACCCAAATTTTTAATTTGTTTTTTATATTTTTTAATACTTTTTTTAATTATATATGATGGATGTTTAGTTGTATTAATAGCATATTGTTCAGCAGGTAAACCAAAAGAATCAAATCCAATAGGATTTAAAACATTATAATTACAACCAGATTTATATTTACATATAATATCAGAAAAAATATATCCAATAGTATGACCTATATGTAATCCATAACCAGATGGATAAGGAAACATATTTAAAATGTAAAATTTTTTTTTACTATTTTTATTAATTTCAAAAAAATTAAATTTTTTATGTTTAATTTTCCATTTTTTTTCTATTTTTTTAAAATTATATTTCATTAAATTTTAATATTTGTATTTTTATTATAAATATTATTATATTTTTTTAAAATAAAAATATATATTTAATTATAATATTTATTAATTTATTTTTTAAAAAAAATATATGCCGATGTAGCTCAGTTGGTAGAGCGCGTGATTTGTAATCTCGAAGTCGTGGGTTCAAATCCCTCCGTCGGCTTAAATAAAAAAATTAAATATTATTTTAAAATTATAATATTAATAAAATATAAAAATAATAATATGGGGAGATACTCAAGTGGTTAACGAGGACAGACTGTAAATCTGTTGATTAAAATCTTCGTAGGTTCGAATCCTACTCTCCCCATTAAAAAATATTAATTTGCGGAAATAGTTTAATTGGTAAAGCATCAGCCTTCCAAGCTGAAAATATGGGTTCAAATCCCATTCTCCGCTTATTTTTATAAAAAAAAAAATATTAAATGTCAAAAGAAAAATTTAAACGTGATAAACCTCATTTAAACATAGGTACTATAGGTCATGTTGACCATGGTAAAACTACTTTAACTGCTGCTATAACTAAAGTTTTGGCCTTAAAAGGATTAGCAGAAGAAAAAAAATTTAGTGCTATAGATAGTGCACCAGAAGAAAAAGAAAGAGGTATAACTATTAATACTTCTCATATAGAATATAAAACAGAAAATAGACATTATGCACATATAGATTGTCCAGGACATTCTGATTATATTAAAAATATGATTACTGGAGCTGCTCAAATGGATGGAGCTATATTGGTAGTAGCTGCTACAGATGGTCCAATGCCACAAACTAGAGAACATATATTATTAGCTAAACAAGTAGGAGTACCTAATATTATAGTTTTTTTAAATAAAATAGATTTAGTAAAAGATGATGAATTATTAAATTTAGTAGAAATAGAAACAAAAGAATTATTAACTTCATATGGTTTTGATGACAATAAAATACCTATAATTAAAGGTTCAGCATTAAAAGCTTTAGAGGGTGATAAAAAATATATAAAAAATATTTATAAATTAATGGATGTAATAGATAAATATATCCCTACTCCTATAAGAGATATTAATAAACCATTTTTAATGGCTATAGAAGATATATTTACAATTACAGGTAGGGGTACAGTATGTACTGGTAAAATAGAAACAGGAGAAATTAATTTAGGAGATGAAGTAGAATGTATAGGAATGAATAAAAAAATTAAATCAATAGTAACGGGTATAGAAATGTTTAGAAAAATTTTAGATAAAGGTGAAGCTGGAGATAATGTTGGTATTTTATTACGTGGTATAGAAAAAAAACAAATTAAAAGAGGTATGGTAATAGCTAAACCTAATACAGTTAATGCTTATAATAAATTTAAAGCTAAAATTTATATTTTAAAAAAAGAAGAAGGAGGAAGACATACACCATTTTATAATAAATATAAACCTCAATTTTATTTTAGAACTATAGATGTAACAGGAACTATAAAATTAGATAAAGGAATAGAAATGGTTATGCCAGGAGATAATATAAATATTAAAGTTAAATTACATAAATCAATAGCAATGAATAAAGGTTTAAAATTTGCTATAAGAGAGGGAGGAAAAACAGTTGGAGCAGGACAAGTAACTAAATTATTATAAAATAAATAAAAATTTTATATAAATTTTAATTTTTAAATATTTTATATTAATAATAAAAAAATACGGATGTAGCTTAATTGGCAGAGCATCGGTCTCCAAAACCGAAGGTTGTAAGTTCAATTCTTACCATCCGTGTATTTATAAATTATTAATTTAAATATAAAATTAATATTTTTTTAAAAAAAAAATTATTATTATTTATAATTTATTTTATAAAAATATGAAAAAAGAAATTTTTAAAAAAAAATGGTATGTTTTAAAAATAAAAAATGGGTATGAAAAATTAATAAAAAAAAAAATATTTATTTTATATAAAAAAAACAATGATATTTTAGGAAAAATTTTAATTTTTTATAAAAAAAATATTAAAATTATAAAGGGTAAAAAAATATTTTATAAAAAAAATTCTTTACCTGGATATCTAATAATTAATATTTATTTAAATAATAAAATTTTATATAAAATAAAAAATATTACTGGAGTTTCATGTTTTTTAAATGAAAAAATAAATAAATTACCGTTATCATTAAGTAAAAAAGAAGTAAAAAAAATTATTTATAAACATAAAAATTATTTAAACAATGATATAAATTTAAATTTTGTTTTAGGAGAAAATGTAAAAATTATTTATGGAATTTTTAATGGATTTAATGGAAATATAGAAAAAATACTTAATAATAATGTTGAATTATCTGTAATAATTTTTGATAGAAAAATATTAATAAAATTAAAAATTAATCAAATAGAAAAAATATAATATGAAAACTATATTAAAAATAATTAAATTAAATATACAAGGTGGTCAAGCTAATCCATCTGCACCTATAGGTCCTTCTTTGGGTGCAGTAGGAGTAAATATAATGGATTTTTGTAATAAATTTAACAAAATAACAAAGGTTAAAACAAATGAAATTTTACCAGTAATAATTAATGTTTATAACGATAAAAGTTTTGATTTTAAAATTAAAAAAGAATCTATTAAAACAAAAATATTTTATTTTTTAAATATAAAAAAAGGATCTAATGAACCAAATAAAAAAAAAATAGGAAATATAAATATAGAAGATGTAAAAAATATAGCTAAATATAAAATGTCTGATTTAAATTGTTTTAAAACATCATCTGCTATATCTATGATTATAGGAACTTTAAAAACTATTGGTATAAATATAATTTATAATAATGAAAAAAAAAATAAATATAAAAAAAAAAAAAATTAAAAAATATAATTTTAAAAAAAAATATTCTTTAGTTAAAAGTATAAAAATTATTAAATATTGTAATAATACTAAATTTGATTCTTCTATAGATATGTATATAAATATTAAATTAAATAAAAAAAAAAAAGATATTTTAATATTTAAAAAAAATTTAAATTTACCTTATAGTAATGGTAAAAAAAAAAAAATTTTAGCATTAGTATATAAAGAAGATAGAAAAAAAATTAAAAAATTAGGAGTTAAATATGTGGGTGGATATAAATATATTAATAAAATTAAAAATGAAAAATGGCTTAATTTTGATTTAATAGTAACTAATAAATTTTATATGAATGAATTGGTAAAACTTGGTAAAATATTAGGTAGTAAAGGATTGATACCTAATATAGATGAAGGAAATATTACTGAAAATCCTTATAAAATAATAAAAAATATTATATTGGGTAAAAAAATAATTATTAAACCTGATAAATATGGAATTATACATACAACAGTAGGTAAAGTATCTTATGAAGATAAAAAAATTATAGATAATATAAAATTTATTTTAAAACAAATAAAAAAAATAAAAATTAATAATAAAAATTTATTATTAAAAAATGTTTTTTTATCTAGTACAATGGGTCCTAGTGTAAAATTAAGTTTATAAAAAAATTATATGATAAATATAAATAAAAAAAAAAAAATAGAATTAATAAATAAATTATTTATAAAATATAATTATTTTTATATTATAGATATATCAAAATTTAAATCTAATTTATTATTTAATTTTAGAAAGGATTGTTATAATAATAAAATAAAATTTTTAAATATAAAAAATACCCTACTAAAAAAATTTTTAATTATAAAAAAAAAAAAAAAAATATTAAAAATAATAAAAGATGTATTAATAAATAATACATTTATAATGTTTACTAATAATATAAATAATCCAGCTAAAATTATAAAAAAAAATAAAATATTTATTACAAATAAATATTATCCTATATTTAAAGCAGCTTATGTAAATAAAAAATTTTATATAGGTGAAAAAAAATTAAATATATTATGTAATATAAAATCTAAAGAAGAATTAATAATAAATATATTATTAGGTATAAATAATAAAATTAATAATTTTATTTTTAATATTATAAATTATAATATTATAAAAATAATTTTAATAATTAAAAATTTAAAAAAAAAATAAATGAAAAATATAAAAAATATAGCAAAAGAATTAGTTAATTTAAATATAAAAGAAATTAATGAGTTATCTAAAGTTTTAGAAAATAAATATGGTATTAAATATAATATTAATAATATAAATAATAATTTAATAAATAATAATGATGATAAAACAAATAATAAACAAAATGAAAATATAAAAAAACAATCGTCATTTGTTGATATTTATTTAAAATCAGTAGGAACTGTAAAATTACCAGTAATAAAATTAATTAATTCTATAACTGGATTGAGTTTAACAGAATCTAAAAAACTAATTGATAATATTCCTAGTTTAATTAAAAAATTAGTTAAAATAAAAGATGCTAAAGAAATACAAGAAAATTTTAAAAAAATAGAAGCTATAGTAGAATTAAAAGAATCAAAAAATAATAAATAAAAATAATATTTATTTAATAAAAAATATAAATATTAAATGTATATAAAAAAAAAAAGAATAAATTTTTCTAAAATAGAAAAAAAAATAATTTATCCTGATTTTTTAAAACATCAAATTAAATCATTTAATAAGTTTTTAAATATTAATTGTATTAAAAAAAAAAAATTAGGTTTATATAAATCTTTTAAAGAAAATTTTCCTATAAAATATAAAAAAAAAAATTTTTCTTTAGATTTTTTAAATTTTTATATTGAACCTCCTAAAATATCAATTAATAATTGTATAAAACAGGGTAAAACGTATAATGTATATATTAAAGTAAAATTAAAATTAAAATATAAATATAAAAAAAAAAAAAAAATAATAATTAATAAATTTAATTTATGTAGTTGTCCATATATGACACCATCAGGATCTTTTATTTTTAATGGTTCTGAAAGAGTAGTAGTTTTTCAATTAAATAGATCTTATGGAGTTTATTTTGGTAATATTAAACATTATAATAATAAATATTATTATGCTAAAGTTATACCATTAAAAGGGGTATGGATAGAATTTATAATAGAAAATAATAATATTTTATATACTTATATTAATAAAAAAAAAAAAATACCTATTACAATTTTTTTAAGATCTATAGGATATTATAAAATGGAAGATTTAATGTTAATTTTTAATATAGTAAAAAAAATAAAAATTAAAAATAACAATATTAACAAAATAATAGGAAAAGTAAATGTATTTAAAATTAAAAAAAAAAAAAAGATAATAATAAATAAAAATGAAATTTTAAATAAAAAAAATATTAAAAAATTAATTAAATATAATATTAAATATTTTTATATATATAATAAAAATATAAATGATATAGAATTTACTATATTTAATAATACATTAAAAAAAGATCAAACAACAAATTATAAAGAATCTATATTATTTTTTTATAAAGTATTAAAAAATTCATATCCACCAAGTGAAAAAAAAGCTAAATCTATAATAAAAAATATTTTTTTTTCAAATAAACAATATTATTTGGGTAAAGTTGGAAGATACAAAATAAATCAAAAATTAAATATAAATATATCTTATGATTTAATGTACCTTACTAAAATAGATATAATAAAAATTATAAAAAAATTAATTAATATTTCAAATTATAAAAAAGAAACAGATGATATTGATAATTTATCTAATAGACAAGTTAAAACTATAGGTGATCAATTATATAAATTATTTAATTTAGGTTTATTAAGAATTAGTAGATTAATAAAAGAAAAAATAAATATTAAAGATAATAAAAAATTTACTTTAATGAATTTAATAAATACAAAAATTTTATCATCAATTATTAATTCTTTTTTTGGTACTAGTCAATTATCTCAATTCATGGACAAAACTAATCCATTATCTGAAATTACACATAAAAGAAGAGTAACTTTATTAGGTCCAGGAGGAATAGTTAAAACAAGAGCTACTTTTGAGGCTAGAGATGTTAATATTTCTCATTATGGTAGATTATGTCCAATAGAAACTCCTGAGGGTCCTAATATAGGTTTAATTTCGTCTTTATGTTTATTTGCTAAAATTAATAATATGGGATTTATAGAAACTCCTTATAAAAAAATAATTAATGGTAAAGAATCGAAAAAAAATTATTTTTTAACACCTGATAAAGAAAGAAATAAAATTATTTCTCAATGTAATATAAATTTTTTATTTAAAAAAAAAATTATAGTTAGAAAATATAATAGTTTTCCATTTGTATATCCTAATAAAATAGATTATAAAGATTATTCACCTAATCAAATAGTTTCAATTTCAGCTGGATTAATACCATTTTTAGAACATAATGATGCTAATAGATCTTTAATGGGATCTAATATGATGAGACAAGCAGTTCCTTTATTAACATTAGATCCACCAATAGTAGGAACTGGATTAGAAAAAAAAATAATATTTTATTCAAGAAATTTTATAAATGCTAAATCAGATGGTGTAATTAAATATGTTGATTCTAAAAAAATAATTGTAAAATATAATTTTTCTAAAGAAAAAAAAAATACTAATTTTTATAACAAATATTATACACATAGGTTAAAAAAATTTAAAAAAACAAATCAAAATACCTGTTTTAATTTAAGCCCTATAGTTAAAAAAGGAGAAAAAATTACAAAAAATCAAATACTTTGTGATGGTTTTTCTAATAAAAACGGTGAATTAGCTTTAGGTAAAAATTTATTAGTTGCATTTATGCCATGGAAAGGATATAACTTTGAAGATGCTATTTTAGTTTCTAATAAAGTTTTAAGAGAAGATTATTTTACTTCAATTCATATAGATGAATATACATTGGATATAAGTAATACAAAATTTGGTGAAGAAGAATTTACTAAAGATTTACCTAATGTAAGTAATAAAAGTACTAAAAATATTGATAAAAATGGTATAATTAAAATAGGTACTAAAGTTAAACCAGGTGATATTTTAATAGGTAAAATAGTACCTAAGGGAAATAACAAAAATACACCAGAAGAAAAATTTTTAAAATCTATTTTTGGAGATAAAGCTAGTAATGTAAAAGATGCTTCTTTAAGAGCTCACGCTTCTTTATATGGTATAGTAATAAATACAAAAATATTTTATAAATATAAAAAATTTAATAAAAAAAATAAATATTATAAAAAATATATTAAAAATTTAGAATTTAAATATAAAATTATAAGAAAAAAAATATATAAAATTTTTATAAAAAAAATAATAAAAATAATAAAAATTAAATATTTATTAAAAAATATAATATTAAACAAAAAAATATTATATAAAAAAAAATATATAATAAATAGTAAAATTATTAAATATTTATTATTTAAAAACTATAATTTATATAAATATATTAAAATTAATAATAAAGAGAAATTTTTAATTAAAAAATTAATTAATAAATATAATATTTATGTTAAAATAATTAAAAATAAATATAAAAAAAAAAAAATAAAAATTTTAGTAGGACATGAATTACCTTATGGATTAATTAAAATAGCTAAAGTATATATAGCTAAAAAAAGAAAACTTAAAATAGGTGATAAAATGTCAGGTAGACATGGAAATAAAGGAGTAATTTCTAAAATTTTAAGAGATGAAGATATGCCTTATTTAGAGGATGGTACAATTGTTGATATTGTTTTTAATCCATTAAGTGTACCTTCAAGAATGAATATAGGTTTAGTTTTAGAATCAATATTAGGTTATATAGGGTTAAAAATGAATAAAAATTTTTCAATTCCAGTTTTTGATGGACTTACTATAAAAGATATATATAAACTTTCAAAAAAAGTAAATATAAAAAATTTATGTGAAACTACATTATATGATGGACAGAGTGGTGAAAAATTTGATAATAAAATTACAATAGGTGTAATATATATGTTTAAATTAGGGCATATGGTAGATGATAAAATGCATGCTAGATCAATAGGACCATATTCTTTAATAACTCAACAACCATTAGGTGGAAAATCTCAATTTGGTGGTCAAAGATTTGGAGAAATGGAAGTATGGGCATTAGAAGCATTTGGAGTATCAAATATTTTAAGAGAAATATTAACTGTTAAATCAGATGACATAAAAGGTAGATCAAAAATATATGAAGCTATAGTAAAAGGTAAAAAATTTCCTAATATAAATTTACCTGAATCATTTAAGGTATTAATAAATGAATTAAAAGGGTTATGTATAAATCTTTTGTTAGAAGATTAATTAATTATTAAATTAT